>JBDTVN010000077.1:0-6260 GCA_040007155.1 Chloroflexota bacterium | reverse complement strand
ATAGCTCCGCAGTCGCCCCTCGGGGCGCTGCTGCGCGTCGTTCGCTGGCTCCCGTCGAGCCGGGTGCCAGCGGCCTCCTTGCGGCGTGATCGTTCTCGGCATTGATCCCGGTACTGCGGCGACCGGCTATGGCGTCGTTCGGCGTGACGGATCCAAACTAACCGCCCTCGACTACGGCTGCCTCGAGACGCTGTCGACAACGGCGCTGCCGCGGCGGCTGCTCGAGATCCACCGCGCGGTGACCGAGCTGATCCTGACCCACAAGCCCGACCGGATTGGTGTCGAGCGGCTGTTTTTCAACAAGAACGTCCAGAGCGCATTCGCCGTAGGCCAGGCGCGCGGCGTCGTCCTGCTCGCCGCGGCCGAGCACGGCCTGCCCGTGTTCGAATTCGGCCCGCACGAGGTCAAGCTGGCGGTCACCGGCTACGGCCGCGCGCAGAAGGACCAGGTCCAGAAGATGGTCCAGGCGGTACTTGGAATGGCGGTGCTGCCGAAACCGGATGACGCCGCTGATGCCCTCGCCGTGGCGATTTGCCTGGCGCACGGCCACCCGGGCATGGCGTGATCGCGTTTGTTGAGGGCAAGGTCGCTTTCGTAGGCACCGACTCGGCCGTATTGGAGGCCGGCGGCGTCGGTTACCGGATCTTCTGCGGACCGGGCACGCTGACTGGCCTGCGCGAGGGCGCGTCGGTTCGGCTGTTCACGCATCATCTCGTGCGCGAAGACCAGCAGGCGCTGTACGGCTTCAAGACGACCGAGGAGCTGGGATTCTTCGAGCTACTGACCACGGTCACGGGCGTCGGCCCGAAGGTGGCGATGACCATCTGTTCGTCGCGGCCTGTGACCGATCTCCAGCTGGCCATCTTCCAGGGCGATGAGGGCGTGCTCACGGCCGTGTCGGGCGTGGGCAAGAAGCTCGCGGCGAGGATCGTGCTCGAGCTCAAGGAGAAGGTGTCAGCGGCTGGGGCAACAGGTGGGGCGGGGGCTGGATCGGCCGAGTCGGAGGTCGTCGCAGCCCTGCAGGCGCTCGGCTATTCGTCATCGGAGGCGCGTGAATCGGCGCGCGGTGCGGTCGCATCGCTGCCTGTGGGCGCGTCGCTCGAGGAACGCGTCAAGGCAGCGCTGCGCGTCCTGCGCCGAGATTAGGCGACATGGCTGACTCCGCGTTCCTGGCGCTGGTCGCCGTCATCGCCTTGGCGTTGGCATTCGACTTCACGAACGGTTTCCACGACACCGCCAACGCGGTGGCCACGTCGGTCGCGACGCGAGCGCTCGATCCACGTGCAGCGATCATCATGGCCACGGCCTTCAACTTCATCGGTGCCTTTGCGGGCACCGCCGTCGCCAAGACGATCGGCTCGGGGTTAGTCGATGATTCGACCACTACAACGGGTGTGGTCGCGGCGGCCCTGGTCGGCGCCATCGTGTGGAACTTGATCACTTGGAACTACGGGCTGCCAAGCTCGTCGAGCCACGCGCTGATCGGCGGACTCCTGGGGGCAACGTTGGTTGCATCGGGAGTCGGATCATTCAAGCTCGACGGCATCGTCAACAAGGTCCTGCTGCCCATGTTCGCGTCGCCGGTCATCGGCTATTTCCTTGCCCTGGCCCTGGTGGTCGCTCTGTTCTGGATTTTCGCCCGGGCGCCGCGCCGGCCGATGACGACCGTATTCCGGCGGTTGCAGATCCTGTCGGCTGGGTTCATGGCCTTCTCGCACGGCTCGAACGATGCCCAGAAGACCATGGGCATTCTCACCCTGGCGCTGATTGCGGCAGGCACCCTTGCGCCCGGCTCGGACGTACCTGTTTGGGTCATCGTGGCGGCGGCAACTGCGATCTCCCTGGGCACGGCTGTGGGCGGCTGGCGGATCATGCACACCATGGGCCACCGCGTCGCCAAGCTCGAACCGGTGCATGGCTTCGCCGCCCAGACAACCGCTGGATCGGTCATTCTTGTGGCGGCCCACTTCGGCATGCCCGTCTCAACGACGCACGTCATCACGGGCGCGATCATGGGCGTGGGTAGCGCTCACGGGGTGCGCGGCGTCCGTTGGGGAGTGGCCCGCAGCATCCTGTTGGGGTGGCTCATCACCATCCCGTTCGCTGGCGCAGTCGCGGCGGCTGCGTGGTTCGCCCTTCATTTCATCGGACTCGGCTGAAGAGGTAAGCGCGATGGTTCGTTTGATCCCCAAGGACATTCGCTTCTTCGACCTGTTCGAGGCGAGCGGCAACAACCTGGCTCTCGCGGCCGTGGCGCTGCGTGACCTCGTGCTCAACTACGACCGCCTTGACGAGCGCATCCGCGATATCCAGGCACTCGAGAAGGAAGGCGACCGGATTGACCGCGAGATCGGCCGACGACTCGAGGACGCTTTCGTGGCGCCTTTCGACCGCGAAGATATCCACCAGCTGTCGCAAAGGCTCGACGATGTGGTCGACTTCATCCAGGCCGTGGCCGAGAGCCTGGCGATCTACGACATTCAGACGCCAACCGACGACTGCCGGGAGCTGGCGCGCATCCTGGCCGACGAAGGCGATGCCCTATGTGAGGCGCTCCACCGGCTGGACAAGATGAAGGGCTCGACCACGTATCTCGAGAAGGTGCACGAACTCGAGCACCGCGCCGATAGCGTGTCGCGCGCCGCCATCGGCCGCCTTTTCCGCGACAAGCTCGACGCGCTCGAGGTCATCAAATGGCGCGAGATCTACCTCTCGCAGGAGAACGCCATCGATGCCGCCGAGGACGCCGCCGAGGCGATCGAGCGCATGATCCACAAGCGTGTCTGACGCCCTCGAGGCGGGCGGCCGACCGTTTGTGCGAAATATTCGTGGAGGGAGTGGTAACCGGAGGTTTCGCGCGCGGGGCTGGTTCAAAACCCGGGCTGAACGTCTGAGTCACGCTTGAGCCGGTCGCGAATGCCTCGCCTCCGGGGTCAACTGGAGGGTTTTGGCCGGCTAACAGTCCGGTGGCGAATGAATCGCAGAATCCCGAGCCGCTGCACCGCCAGAGTGCGGTCGAACAGACGTTCTATAACGGCCGCAAACTGGTAAACTCGCACGTGATGCAGGATCCGTCCCGAGAGCCGGACAGCGCCGCTGCGCCGGAACTCGACCGACACGTCGCGGCGGGCACTCTCACGGTTGAAGAAGTTGCCGTCGAGACGTCTCTCCGACCCCGCCTTCTGGCTGAGTACATCGGCCAGCAGACCGTCAAGCAGAACCTCGAGATCCTGCTCGCCGCGGCCCGCCAGCGCGAAGAGGCGGCCGACCATGTCCTCCTGTACGGACCGCCCGGCCTGGGTAAGACAACGCTCGCGAACATCATCGCGCGCGAGCTGGGCGTGAACCTGCATGCCACTTCCGGACCGGCCATCGAGCGGCCGGGTGATCTGGCCGCCATCCTGACCAATCTCGAAGAGCGCGACGTGCTCTTCATCGATGAGATCCATCGCCTCAACCACGCGGTCGAGGAGATCCTCTACCCGGCGATGGAGGACTTCGCGATCGACGTAATGATCGGCCGCGGACCATCTGCGCGGTCGCTCCGACTCAGCATCAAGCCTTTTACAGTCGTGGGTGCGACAACCCGCGCTGGCCGTATCGGCGGCCCACTGCGCGACCGCTTCGGCGCCGTTTATCGGCTCGACTATTACGCGCAAGACGAGCTGGCCACGATCGTCCAGCGTTCGGCGGGCATCCTGGGCGTGGACATCGAACCGGAAGCGGTGCGTGTCATTGCCCGTCGGGGGAGGGGCACGCCACGCGTCGTCAACCGCCTGCTGCGCCGCGTGCGCGACTATGCCCAGGTTCGATCGGAAGGCCGCATCGGCGCCGACGAGGCAAACAAGGCGATGAACGCCATGGACATCGATGACGAGGGTCTCGACACGACTGATCGGCGTTTGCTGGCTGCCATTGTCCAGAAGTTCGCATCCGGCCCAGTCGGTGGCGCTGCCGTTGCAGCCGTCATAGGCGAAGAGGTCGAGACGATCGAAGACGTCTACGAGCCCTATCTGCTGCAGCTCGGTTTTCTGGACCGCACACCACAGGGACGAGTCGCGACCGAACGGGCACGCGACCATCTCAAGGCGCTCGGCTACGAGGTCCCGCCGCCACGCCGGTCCGACCGCACCGACAGCGGCTTGTGGGACGGCATCACGACCGAGGGTCGCACTGAGGAAACGCTGGCCCAATGAACCCGCCCGTACCGGCGCTCGAGCAGCAATTCCAGCCGCGCACGGATGCGCCCACGCCCGACCTGGCGGTGGCGACACGCGGCCTGACCAAGAGCTACGGCCACCGGGTCGCGCTGACTGGTTTGGACATGTCCGTGCCGACCGGCCACGTCTATGGCTTCCTGGGCCCCAACGGCTCGGGTAAGACCACCGCGCTGCGGCTACTGACCGGCTTGCTCCGGCCCAACGCAGGCACGATCAGCCTTTTCGGGACGCCGTACACCTGGCAGGACCGGACGCGCCTCTTCCGGGTTGGCTCGTTGATCGAGACACCGTCCTTCTATCCGTACATGTCGGGTGCCGAAAACCTCCTGGTTCTATCTGCGGCAGGCCCGCCGACGGACCCGCGGCGCATTGACCAGGTGCTGGAGTACGTCGGCATGAGCGGGCGCGCCAAGTCACCGGTCCAGACCTATTCGCTGGGCATGAAGCAGCGCCTGGGTATCGCCGGGGCGATGCTGTCCGATCCGGACCTTCTGCTGCTCGATGAGCCGGCGAACGGCCTTGACCCGGGCGGCATGGTCGCCATGCGCGAGACGCTGCGCTACTTCACCGCCGAGCTCGGCAAGACCGTTGTCATCTCGAGCCACCTGCTGCACGAAATCGAGATACTGGCCGACGTGGTCGGCATCATCGATCACGGCCGGCTCATCCGCGAAGGACCGCTTGCCGAGCTGCTCGAGGCGTCGGGGCGGGTGCGCGTGCGCGTCGCGCCAGAAGACATGACCAAGGCGGCGACCGTTTTGCGCGAGATCGCGCCGGATCGGCCGTTGTACGGCGTCGACGCGGGCGATCAGGCCGGCTGGTTCACGGTTGGCGTCGCACCGGCACGCGCCCAGGAGCTCAATCGCGCCCTGGCCGGCGCCGGGGTGTTTGCCATGGGGATCGAGCCGGGCAGCGACCTCGAGAGCCTCTTCCTTGAGCTTACTGGCCGCACAGGAATGGTCGCGCCACCGCCTGCCGCGCCCGGCCCGCCTAACGCGGGTCCGCCGGCGATGGGCGCGGCATGAGGCTGATTCGGGCCGAGCTGCTCAAGGCGCGGCGGCGCCAGGCAACGTGGGTGCTGCTGATAGTTGCGCTCGCCCTGACCGGATTGATCTACTTCCTGATTGGCCGCGCCATCGGCGGCGTTGGCTGCGCCCTGGGCGACATCCTGGCGCCCGGTCAGGCCACGACGTGCGTCGTTGAATTCCCCGGTGCGTACGCGCTCATGGACCAGTTCGCCTTCGCGACGCTGGGCGGCGTGCTCGCCATCGTGTTCGCGGCCGCGTTTGTCGGTGCGGATTGGAACTGGGGCGTCCTGCGCAACGTGATCGCCCGCGGCGAGAGCCGCGCCCGTTATCTGCTGGGCAAGGCGGCGGGAATCGCAATCGTGCTGTTCATCGGGGCCGCGTTGATCTTCCTTTTCGCCATGCTGATGACATTCATCACGGCGGCGGCCAATGGCATCGCGGTGTCGAACCCATTGCGCGGCAACGGCCTGACCGACATGTTCACCAACTTCTTCCTGGGCTATCTCGTGATCCTCGAACGCGCAGCGCTGGGCTTCGCCGTCGCCGTCGTCCTGCGCAGCCAGCTGGCGGGCGCGGTTGTCGGAATCGTTCTCTATATCGGCGAAGGCATCGTCACCACATTCCTGACTGTCTCGGCCTTCGGTCGCAGCTTTGGCAATGGCGGGGACTTTGGCGGTATCGGCCTGCAGGTCGTCGGGCCTGAGTGGTTCCAGTTCCTGCCGATGAGAGTTGGCAACGAGGTGCTGAGCGCCGCGCCGGGCGTATCGGGCAACGTCGCCACCGGCGGCGTCGAGGGCCTGTTCCTGCGCAACGTGCCGCTCGAGCAAGCTCTGCCCGCGCTGCTGATCTATCTCTTCGCGGCAATCATCGTCTCGATCGTGGCGCTCAACCGCCAGGAGATCATCTGATGACGGTCGAGCTCGACACCAATGCAGGGCTGAGTCGGCCCATGTCCTTCGACGTCCTGCTACAGGCTCCGGCCGATGGCTCGACACGCGCCCGGCTGGGCCAT
>JBDTVN010000076.1:0-6272 GCA_040007155.1 Chloroflexota bacterium | reverse complement strand
GACGTCATCCAGCGCGTGACCGGCATCGCGCCGTGGTTCGTGGCCGAGCTCGAGCGGCTGATCGTGCTCGAAGCGCGGCTGCGTGCGGCGGGGCGTGGGCTGGACGACGAGCTGCTCGTCGGCGCCAAGCGCGCCGGCTTCGGCGACCGCGACATCGCGACGCTGACCGGCATTGCGGCCGACGAGGTGCGTGCCCGGCGTGATCGGCTGGGGCTGCATCCGGGGTTCGCAATGGTCGATACCTCGGCCGCCGAGTTCGCTGCGGAAACGCCGTATTTCTACTCGACTTACGCCGCGACGGGCTCGCCGCCAGAGGCACCGCCCGTCGCCCGGCCGGCAGCGCTGGTGATCGGATCAGGTCCGGTGCGGATCGGCCAGGGCATCGAGTTCGACTATTGCGCGGTCCAGGCGTCTGAGGCTCTCCGCCGGCTCGGTCACGCGTCGATCATGGTCAACTCCAACCCCGAGACCGTGTCGACCGACTTCGATGCGTCGTCGCGGCTGTACTTCGAGTCGCTCGACGCTGAGAGCGTGGTCGAGGTGCTCCTGGCGGAAACGGTCGACGGCGCGCCGCCTGACGCATTCATCCAGTTCGGCGGTCAGACGCCGTTGGGGCTCGCACCGGCGGTCGCGGCCGCAGGCGCGCGGCTGCGCGGACTTGATCTCGATGCCATCGACCAAACGGAAGAGCGGATGCGCTTCGCGGGACTGGTCGACCGACTGGGCATTCCCCAGCCGGAGGGCGGCATGGCGTCGTCGGTCGAGGAGGCGTACGTCGTCGCCGAGCGGGTTGGCTACCCGGTCATCGTCAGGCCGAGCTTCGTGATCGGTGGCCTCGCTGTCGACTTCGCCTACTCACCCAGCGATCTGGCGCGCATCATCGCCCGCGCGGTGGCAGTGGATGACGAGCGGCCCGTGCGCATCGACGCGTATCTCGAGGGGATGGAGCTCGATGTCGACGCGATCAGCGATGGCACAGATGTCCTGATCCCGGGCCTGATGGAACACGTCGAACGCGCCGGCGTCCATTCGGGCGACTCGATCGGCGTGTATCCGCCACAGCGCATCAGTGCCGCCGACCAGCAACTTGTCGTGGACGCGATCAGCCGCGTCGCCCTGGCGATCGGTGTGCGCGGCCTGATCAACGGCCAGTTCATCGTGCGCGAGGACGGGGTGTATCTGCTCGAAGTCAATCCGCGCGCATCGCGCACCGTGCCGTTTCTGTCCAAGGTGACCGGCGTGCCGATGGTCGAATTGGCGACGCGCGTCGCGTTGGGCGAGACGCTGGCCGACCTGGGCTGGCCGAACGGCCTCCTCGCGCCGCAGCCGCTGGTCGCGGTCAAGGCGCCGGTGTTCTCGACGATGAAGCTGCGCGGCGTGGACCCATCGCTCGGCCCGGCCATGCAGTCGACCGGCGAGGTCATCGGCATCCACGCCGATGCGCGCGTAGCGCTGGCGAAGGCGCTCATCGCCGCTTCGCTGCGGCCGCCCGTCGCGCCTGAAACGGGCGCCCTGGCGCTGCTGTCACTGGCCGACCAGGACAAGGAACACCTCGCCGAGCTCGCCGCCCTGTTGGCCCGGGGCGGCTACCGGTTCTGCGCCACGCGTGGGACGGCGGTGGCGCTCCGCGTCCTGGGTCATGAGGTCGAAGAGGTGAGCCGCGTAGGGGAGGAGGCGTCAGGTCGGTCGGTGCTCGATGCGGTTCGCTCGGGCGAGGTCCAGCTCGTCGTCAATACGCCTTCGCCCGAGTCGCAGACCATGAGCGACGCGTCGCGCATCAGGATGGCGGCGCTCGGCGAAGGGATCCTGTGCCTGACCTCGATCGACACCGCGCTCGCGGCCGCGGCTGCGCTCGATCCCGCGCTCGCCGACAGCCTCGACGAGGTACGGTCGCTGGGCGAGTGGCTCAAGGTCGGATCCCTCGCGTCGAAGGGGAACAAGCACTGCTGATTCGCATTCCCGATCCGGCGCTGGTGCTGCTGATCGGGCCGACCGGATCGGGCAAATCGACTTTCGCCGCGGCTAACTTCAAGCCGCTGGAGATCGTTTCGACCGACCACCTGCGCGGGCTGCTGTCGAACGATCCCGCCGATCAGGCCGCCACGGCTGACGCATTCCGGATCCTGAACCTGATCGTCACTGGGCGCGTGGCGCGCCGACTGACGACGGTGATCGACGCGACCTCGTTGCTTGCCCCGAACCGGACGCGCTACCGCAGGATCGCCGCGGCACACGGCGTGCCCGTGGTTGTGGTCGCCTTTGACCTGGCGGCGCACACCTATCACGCGCGCAATCGCGGCCGCTATGGGCGGGTCGTGGACGACGATGTGGTCGAGCGCCAGATTGAGCAGATGACCAAGGCGATGGCCGCTCTGCGCTCAGAGGGCTATGCGGCGCTCCATGTCGTGCGCGACGGGGACCAGATCGCGGTCGACCGCAGCTAGGCGCTAATCCTCGCGGCGCGTTTCGTCGACGTGGCGCAATGCCCACGCGGCGATGGCGATGAAGACGAGCATCGAGCCAATCGCGGCGCGCGGCGCCTCACCCAACAGCGTTGACTGGAGGTCGTTCGCCGTGGGCGTCGGCAGCCCGGCGCGCGTTACGACATAGAGGACGACGCCCGCGAGGGCGAGGCCGATCGGTCCAGCGGAGGCAGTCGCGACATTGGAGATGCCCATGTACCGGCCGCTGTGTGCCTTGGGGATGATGTCGGTCATCAGCGCCCAGTCGACAACGAGAAACGCCCCGCCGGAAAAGCCGAGCGGCACGAGCGCGAGGAGCGTCAGCGGCAGGGCCGGCGACAACGCCACGCCCAGGACGCCAATGGCGCCCAGAAGAAACGAGATGTTGATCACGCGCTTGCGGCCGACCCGGTCCGAAAGGCGTGCGGCCGGGATGGTCGCGACAGCCGCAGAGAGGGCAACGATGGCGACTGTTCCGAGGAGAAATGGCGCTGCCTGCTCAGGCGGCAGGTGGAACGAGCGCTCGAACACCCATATCGCATAGCCGCTGATGACACCCGGCATGGCCAGGTAGCACAGGCGCGACACGAGTAGCCACAAATACGAGCGCTCATGCAGGATGTCCGTGCCCCACGCCGAGCGTGCGATGCGCCACCACGAGCGACCTTCACGGGGTAAGGCGGCGCGGCCCTCATCGACCGTAAACGCCAGCAGGACCATGGTCGCCACCTCGACCACGGCGAGGCCGATTGTCGGCAGGAAGAGCAGGGCGCGCACCTGCTCCTGGGACATGCCCGGCTGGATCTGGAGGTAGCCGAGCCCGGCGATGGCGACGCCGGTCATGCCGCCGATGACGGTCATGATGCCCATGAGCCCGCTCGCGAGGCCCACCTGTTTCGCCGGCACGAGGTCAGGCACGTAACCCTGAAACGGTCCCTGGGCAAAGTTCGACGCGAACTGGAGCAGAACGACGCCAATTACCAGCGCGGTGAAGCTGTCGGCCGAGGCGACGGCCAACAGAAATGCCACGTCGAGAATGCTGCCGATGACGATGAATGGCTTGCGCCGGCCCCAACGGGTCGTCGCGTAGTCGGAGATGGCGCCAGCGGTGGGTTGGACGGCTATCGCCACGAGGACACCCGCGAATGCGATCGCATCGAAGGCCAACCCGGCCGCAGCAGGTCCGACCATGGCCTCGAGCCGCTTTGGTAGGACAACGGCGTGCAGCCCTTGCCAGATCGCGGTGATACCCAGCCAGTAGATCGACAGGGTCAGTAGCTGCGCCAGCGGCAGCCGCTTTGTCGGTCGGCCGATGGCAGGCTCGTCGACGACCAGCAGCTCGGTGGGGACGAACGGGTCAAAGGCGGTCGGTTCGATTGGCCGAGTGTAGGGCGCGCAGATGCGACAATCCGCGCCGTGCCTGACCTGCCCACCATCGCCTTTTCACAGCGCACGCTGCCCAACGGCCTGCGCGTAATCGTTGCGCCGGATCACTTGGCGCCCGTCGTCGCGGTGAACCTTTGGTATGTCGTGGGCTCGCGCCATGAGACCGCGGGGCGGACCGGCTTCGCCCACCTGTTCGAGCATTTCATGTTCCAGGGTTCGCGCCACGTCACCAAAGCTGAGCACTTTTCGCTCATCCAGGCCGCCGGCGGCGTGAATAACGCCACGACCTATTTCGACCGCACCAACTACTTCGAGACGCTGCCGTCACACCAGGTCGACCTGGCTCTGTGGCTCGAGGCTGATCGCATGGCGACGCTACTCGACGCGCTCGACCAGGAGAACCTCGATAACCAGCGCGAGGTGGTCAAGAACGAGAAGCGCCAGAGCTACGACAACCGACCGTATGGCTCGTTCTACGAGAAGCTCATGGCGGCCGTCTTCCCACCTGAGCACCCGTACCACCACACGCCAATCGGCTCGATGGAGGATCTCGACGCGGCCACGGTCGAGGACGTCGTGACCTTCTTCAAGACCTGGTATGCGCCGAACAACGCCGTTCTCTCAATCGTGGGTGACGTAGACGAGGAAGCGGCCCATGCCGCCGCGGCGCGCTACTTCGGTCCGATCGCCGCGAACCCAAACATCGTCCAACCGCCGATGGACAAGATCGCGCCGCAGATCGGCGTCGAGATGCGCGAGGTGGTGCCCGACGCCGTGCCCCTGACGCGCGTCCACCTGGGCTTTCGTTGCCCGCCCTTTGGCAGCGCGGAATTCGACGCGCTGGAAGTCGCCTCGCAGATCCTTGCCGGTGGTCGCGGTTCGCGGCTGTACCGCGCACTCGTGCGTGAGGGCAAGATGGCCCAGGACGTGACCGCGTTTGGTCTGCCCCTCGTCGATGGCGCGTCGTTCTTCGGCGGCTGGGTAACGGTCCGGCCGGACAGAGACGAGGAGAAGTGCGAGGCCGCTTTCCTCGCTGAGCTGCAGAAGCTGATCGATGAGCCTGTGACCGATGACGAGCTGGCTCGTGCCCGCGCCCTGATCGAGGCCGCCGAGCTGGGCGCGCTGAGCCGCGTCGAGGAGGTTGCCGACCGGATCTCGATGTATGCCGCGCTGTTCAACCGCCCGGAGCTGGTCAACGAGCAGCTGGCGCGCTACCTCGCCGTGACGCCCGAGCAGATCCAGGCGGTAGCGGCGGAGGTCTTCCGCGCCGACAACCGTGTTGTCCTGACCTATGTTCCCAACGAGTCGTCCGCTGATGGCGATGGCGACGGTGAGGGCGAGGAATCGGCGGCATGACGATCGAGGATCCGGCCGAGAAAGGCTTCATCACCGACTCGCAGGAGACAGCCCCCGACGGTGTTCCGGGCATGCCCGATGCGGCCCCCGGTGCCGCCACGCCCGATCTGTCCGCGCTCGATATTCGACCCGGACCAGGCGCTCCACGCGAGTACCACTTCCCGCATTTCGACCGCTTCAAGCTCTCGAATGGCCTGACGGTGCTCTATGCGAACGTCCCCGGCCGCGCGCTGATTGCCGCGCACCTGCTGATGCCAGGCGGTGGCTGGACCGAGCCCGCGGAGCAGGGTGGCATCACGGTCCTTACCAGCCGGGCAATGCCGGAAGGCACGCTGCGGCGCGATGCCAACCAGTTCATCGAGGACAGCGAGCGCCTGGGTGCCGAGATCCACGCCGAGGCGTCATGGGAGGCATTGACCGCCGGCATGGAGGTGCCGCGCTCGCATTTCGGTGAGGCGCTTTCGCTGCTGGCCGAGATGGTCTTCGAGCCGGCGTTCCCCGAAGAAGAGGTTGAGCGGCTGCGCGGAGAGCGCATGAACGATCTTCTGCAGGCATGGTCGGATCCACGCCGCCGCGCTGAGCGCGTTTTCCCCGAGACGATTTTTGGCCCAATGTCGCCTTACCGACGGCCGCTGGCAGGCGTCCAGTCAACAGTTCGGGCGCTTGGTCGAGCGGAAGTCCAGGCACGCCACGCCGCGCTCGTCAACCCGGCAACGGCAACCCTCGTCGTCGCCGGCGATCTGGGTGGGCAGCGGCTCGACCAGCTTGCCGAGCAGCATCTTGGCCAGCGGGCCGCAGCAGCCGGACCAGCCACCAGCGCGATGCCCGCAAATCACGCCATCGCGGGTGGCCCAAAGGTGGTTCTCGTCGACAAGCCCGGGGCGCCCCAGTCGGAGCTGCGCATCGGTCACCTTGGCGTCGCCCGCAAGACACCCGACTTCCACTCGATCAGCGTCCTTAACGCGATCTTGGGCGGGACGTTCAACTCGCGCCTCAACGTCGTCCTGCGCGAAGAGAAGGGCTACACGTACGGCATCGGCTCGAGCTTCGACATGCGCCGCCAGGCGG
>JBDTVN010000075.1:0-6397 GCA_040007155.1 Chloroflexota bacterium | reverse complement strand
GCCCTGGCCAAGCCATGAATCGACGGTGGGTGGATTAGCAACGCTGAACAGCTGCTGATAGTCGGCTAGCCACAGTAGGCGGCCACCGCTCGCCGCGGGCGAGAGACTGCCGTACACATCGAGCTGGCGCAATAACCACGGCCCCATCAAGAGCGCGAACAGCGCAGCGCATCCGATGGCCGCGGTCCAGCCAATGACCCGGCGGCGGCCCGGCCAGAGCTCGAGTCCGAAAGCAAGCAGGAAGGGCACGCCCAGCAGCACGCCATCGGCCCGCGCGAGAGCAGCCAGCGCCACGACACCACCGCCGACGACGAAGGCGCGGCGATCGCCGCGCAGGCCGCGCGCGCACAGCCACAAGCTGAGTGCCCCGAAGGTCATGAACAGGCCGAAGTTGTCGGGCTGGCCAAAGAAGGGCGTCAGGCCACCTGGCACCGCGGCGAGCAGGCCGGCCACCAGGGCTGGCGTTCGCTCGAAGCCGGCGTCGCGCCCGATCCGGTAGGTCAGCGGCGCGGCGGCGGCGCCGATGAGCCACATTGGCAGGCCGGCGGCAACCCAATTGGCGCCTAGAACCCAGATGAAAGGCACCTGCACCAGCTCGGCGAGCGGCATCCAGTAGCCGTTCGCCGCTACAGGCAAGTGACCACCCGCTAGCAGGCCGCCAACGACATCGTCGAGGTTCCAGATGTATGCGGTCGAGAACCCATGCCCGGCGGCGAGCTGCTGGGCGACGTGGACGTAGTAGTAGGAGTCGGGATAGGCCGGCCCGGCGAAGGCAGCGCCGACGGCCACTCGTACCAGCATGGCAATAGCGAACAGTCCCAGCGCAATCATGACCACGGTGCAGCCTAGCAACGGCCATCGGGGCTACGGCCCCATACCGATGGGCTATCTGGGACGGCAGACGGGTACGAGAGAGCCATCCCGCCGCGCTCGTCCGCCTCACTAGGATCGGGCGCGTGGTAAGCATCGACTATCAGGCTTGGCTTCGCCGGACGTTGTTTCACGCCCTCGTGCTGGCCGGGCTCGTCTTCAGCGCCTACCTGGTCCTCGTCGCCGCACCGGGCAAGGGCACGTTCGCCATCGACACGCTGTGCTACTGGGGAGTCGACCTGGCCGACCCGTACCGCACCCCGTGGGGCAGTTGCGCCGTCTCGGTGCCGCCCTTCGGCTACGCGCCTCCGATCGCGCTTCTGTTCGCCCCGTTCACGTCCCTGCCGTGGCCCGATTTTGTGGCCGGCTGGTACGTGTTATTGATAGCCGCCCTGGCGTGGTTGGGTCGCCGCGACGTGCTGCTCCTGGCCGCCTTTCCGCCGGTGGCGCTCAATCTTGCCGACGGCAATATCCACCTCTTGCTGGCGGTCGCCGTAGTGCTCGGCTTCAGGTACCCGGTGGCTTGGTCGTTCGTGTTGCTGGCCAAGGTGACGTGCGGCATAGGGCTGCTGTGGTTCGTGGCCCGACGCGAGTGGCGCGCTCTCGGCCTGGCCCTTGGCGCCACGGCGGCGATCATCCTGGTCACAGTCGTCCTACTCCCGAGCCAGTGGCTGGGTTGGCTGGCGTTTCTGCGCGACAGCGCCGTAATGCAGCAACCATGGCCGGCGCTGCCGGTGCCGCTCTGGCTGCGGCTGCCCGTCGCGGCCGCGATCGTGTGGTGGGGCGCCCGACGTGATGCGCGTTGGACCGTCCCCATCGCGGCCACCCTGGCGCTGCCCGCCCTGTGGCTGGGCGGCCTGGCAATGCTCGCCGGCTGTTGGCCCCTGCGCTCGTCGCAGCCCGCCACCGCACCGCAAACCCCCGACTACCATCCCGGCGATGCCCGACGTCCTGCAGGCGGGCTTAAGACGCGACGTCGCGCGCGACCTCTTTGGGCAGCAGCGCCTATCGAGCATCGTGTTCGACGCTGAGGTCATTCACCTGGCCAGAAAACGCGGCTACAGCATCGCCAACGTCCCGGTCCAATGGAGCGACAAGCGCGGCTCACGCATGCGCGTCCGCCCGGCTCTGGCGCTACGTGTCTTGGTGGATCTGGCACGTATCCCGCTTGTCCATCGTCATGTAGCGCGCCGCGCAACCACTACCGCCGCGACTTAGGGTTACGAGTGCTAGTCTCCGACGCGGAATAAGCACGAATTGGCTACTACGACACTTCCCCCCAAGACTCACGCGTTGAGCGGCGCAACGCTCGTCGCGCGGCCAGTCGCGTTTGCCGACATCCCGCGCGCAACTTGGGACCGGTTGCTCGCCGCGACCGCCTCGCGCACGCCCTTCTCGCTCTGGACTTTCCACCGCGCCTGGTGGGATGCGTACGGTGAGACGGCGCACGAGCAGTACCTCGTCGTTCTGCCGGACGGCGCGGACCCAGAGGAAATCGATGCCGCGGTCGCGATCGTGCCGCTGATGCATCGCCACGAGATCGAGCCTGACGACGCAGAGTGCCGCACCTCGGTTCGGCCGCATGAGGCGACCGGGACGCAGGTGTCCGGCGAGGCGAAAGGCGTGTTCTTTGGAGCGAGCTATCACGCCGATTACGCCACGGTGTTGGCCGATCCGGCCGACCTTCCCGCAGTCGCTGCCGCCATAGCCGAGTCATTAGCCCAGCCGCCCGACGCGACCCACGGAGCCAAGGACTGGGACGTCGTCGACCTGCGCCGCTTGCGCACGGCGGATCCGGCGCTGACCGCTTTGCAGGCCGCGCTCGAAGGTCAGCCTGGCTGGCGCGTGATCCGAGAGCTGGAGGACGTTTGCCCGGTCTTTACCGCGCCGTCGGCGGACTGGGACGAGTACCTGGCGACGCTCGACAAGAAGGCGCGCCACGAGATCCGGCGCAAGATCCGTCGCGCCGGCGAGGTGGGCGAACTCACCGTGGAGGTCGTGGCGCCCACCGTTGAGGCGATCGACCAGTTCATCGAGCTTCATCGCGCGCGTTTCGGCGAGGACGGACTGTTCCCGGAGAACCCCGGCGGCGAGCGCAGCCGGCTGTTCGTCCATCTGTTGGCGGAGCTGGAGCTGGAAGTCGGTGCGGCGGAGCGTCAGCTCCACGTCGGGCTGGTGCGCTGCTCGGGCAAGGTCATCTACGCGATGCTCGCCTTTGACGACGGCGAGACGTGCTTCCTCTACAACGCAGGTATGGATCCGTCGGCACGAGATGCGTCGCCCGGCGTCAGCGGCGCGGCGCTCTACTTCCAGAACCGCATGGCCGCCGGCCGACGGCGCTTCGACTTCCTGCGCGGCAACGAGTCGTACAAGTACGAGTGGGGCGCGGTCGATGAGCCCATCGAGCGACTGCTGGTGACGCGCTCGTGATCAACGGCAGGATCGTCGTCGCCCAGGTCCTGGCGAGTGGTGCCGGTGGCGGTGCCCAGGTCAGCGCCCAAAACCTCGTGACGCATCTCGATCCGACCCGCTTCGACGTCGAGGTCATTTCACTCAGCGATGGCCCCGCGGTTCGTCGGTTGCGCGCGGCTGGGATCACGACCCATTGCATCGACTTGGCCGATGACGATGCCGCAGAGGCCGCGGTTCTCGAACTTTTCCGCCGCCGTCCGCCGGAGATCGTCCACAACCACATGTATCGGGCTGAGGTCGTGGGCACGCGCGCGGCACTGGCGCTCGCCGGCGAAGGACTGCCGCGGCCGTACATCGTCGCCACCGTCCACTCGAGCCGCATCCGCAGCGAGGCCGATAAGGCGCTGATGCGCCGCCTCACGCCGTCAATGGACAAGCTGATCGCCGTGAGCAAGGCGATCGTGGCCAAGATCGAGGCGGAGGGTCGGTCGGGTGCGCCGGTCGAGCTCGTCTACAACGGCGTCGATCTCCAGAAGTACAGCCAGACCGAGGCGTGCTGCACGCTGCCCGAGGAATACGGCTTCCCGGAGGGCACGCCGCTGGTTGGCGTGGTTGCCCGGCTCGAGCCGGAGAAGGGCCACGCCACTCTGCTCGAGGCGTGGCCGATCGTTGTCGCCAAGGTGCCCAAGGCCAAGCTGCTGATCGTGGGCGAGGGCTCGCAGCGCGACCTGCTCGAGGCCCAAGCTGAGTCGCTCGACCTGTTGGGAGAGCGGTGCAGCGGCGATCGCTGCGTGGGCACGCGCAAGGCGCGGCCAGATGCCAAGGTGCTGTTCACCGGATTGCGCGACGACGTGCCCAACGTAACCGCCGCGCTCGATGTGTCCGTGCTGCCCTCGTATCGCGAGGCGCAGGGCCTGGCGATCCTCGAGGCGATGGCGCTACGCCGGCCGGTGGTCGCGACGGCAGTCGGGGGAGTGCCCGAGATGATCGTCAGCGGCAAGACCGGGTTGCTCGTCCCGCCGCACGATCCCTATGCGCTCGGCTCAGCGATCGCGCTGTTACTTACTGATCACCCGCTGGCCGACATGCTCGCCCGCGCCGGGCACGACTATGTGGTGGCCAACTTCTCAATCGATTCGATGGTCAGCGCCGTGACGCGCATCTACGAAGAGGGTGCCATCGTCGTCGCCCGCCGCAGCGGCGCGACCCTAACGGCCGCCTAGCCAGAAACACGCCAGGCCCGGCGCGGTTACAGCACTTGGCTCAAGTGATATCATGCACTCGTGGAAAGAACACAGATTTCGCTGAGCTCTCGGCAGGCGCAGGAATTGCGCCGGCTGGCCGGGAAGCGCAACACGTCGATGGCCGCGCTCATCCGAGAAGCCGTCGACCGGACCTATGGGCTCGACAGCGGCCTGGACGCCCGTTGGGAGCGCGCGCTCTCTTCGATTGGCGGGTTCAACTCCGGGCGATCAGATATCAGCGAGCACCACGACGAGTTTGCATTTGAGCGGCACGAAGAGTGACCGCGTTCGTTGACACGTCTGCCCTTTACGCTCTGCTTGACGATCACGACCTGCACCATGGCGAAGCGTCAGACGCTTTGCGCCGGCTCGTCGGCACAGAACTCGTGACCCACGAATTCGTCGTGATCGAAACGGCATCGCTCATTGGTCGTCGTCTGCCCTGGGCAGCGACGGAGCGCCTGCTCGAGGGGATCCTGCCGGTAATCGATGTGTCCCCGGTGGATTCCGACCTTTACGACGCGGCCGTCTCGGCATACCGCCAGTCAAGCTCGGCACGCATCAGCCTGGTCGATCGCACCAGCTTCGCCTTCATGACGTCACTCGGCATCAGGCGTGCGTTTGCATATGACAAGGATTTCGAACAGGCGGGTTTCGAGCTGATCGCCTGACGCCGCAGCGGCGCGACCTCACCGCGGCCTAGTCGCCGTGAAACACCAAATAGAGGTGCACCCCGCTGGCAACGCGGCGTGCGAGTTGCGTAATTGCCTGTGCTCGTTCGGTCGGCATGGCTGAAATAAGCTGCTCGAGCTCCGGTAGGACTACGTCCATCTGAACACGGCCAAAAACGGTGAGGCCGTAAGGTCCAGGCGGGCGAGATAGGGAAACTTGCCAGCATCTACGGGGATCTCCTTGAACTCGACGAACGCTTCGAGTGGCGCGTCCTTGACGTGCCCTAACTCGTCCCTGATCTCGACGGACATGACCACGAGCGGCTAATTCCTAGGGCTTGACGGTGGCCCAGTAGCGCTCGGCGAAGCCGCGCAGGCCGCCGGCCAGCGCGATACGCGCGTGGAAGCCGTAGAGGTCGTCGAGCATCGACTGATCTGATTCGAAGAGCCGCGGCAGCTGGCTCGCGTAGACGCGGATGCCGGCCGCCTTGCGGGCGAGAACGTCAGAGATGTCGCTGTATTGAGCCTCGACGTTGACGCCGGCGGGCAGGTCCAAAGCAGCCGCGTCCGACAAGGAATTGCTGTCGCCCCACCAGGCATACGGGAAGTCTTCGTAGAAGGACACGCGGCCGACGAAGCCGGGTCCGGGCATGACCCAGCGCCGGCCCTCACCGAGCAGCGCGACACCTACGTCGCGGCACAGTTGGTGATCCACGTGACCACCAATGCCGAGCGGGAAATAGACCATCTGCGGCTCGAGCCGGATGATCTCAGAGCGCAGCAGATCGAACGGCGCGGCATCATCGTCGCGCGGTGAACCGAGCAGCTCGCCGTCGCCCTCGTAGCCGCGCGAAGCTGCGTCGGGGAGGTCGAGGAAGATGACCGACGCCTCAGAAAAGTACGCGTAGCGCTCGTCCTCGATGCGCCGCATAGCGGCATCGTCGGCGGCCTTGTAGTCGATTCGCGCCACCGAGCCCTGACCGCCAATGGAGTCGGCAATTGGCCGCGCGTCGGTTTCCTGATTCGTGATGTTGGCTGATCGTGTCCACGCCGCACGCTGCCAGAACTGGCGCGCCTGAGTGTTGGCGCGCTCCTGGGTGACCTCCAGCCGATCCTCATCCGCCAGCCAGGGAGGGTTGTCGGCCGGGTCGGACGAAACGCGGTAGTCGGCGCCGATGTTGGTGCGCCGGAAGGCCTCCG
>JBDTVN010000074.1:0-6482 GCA_040007155.1 Chloroflexota bacterium | reverse complement strand
AGCTCGACCAGCTCGCTCACCGTCAGGTCCGGGTAGAGCGACGCGGCCTGGAGTTGCACGCCGATACGTTCCTTGAGCTCGTTCGCCTGCCGCGCCGGGTCAAAGCCGAGGACGTGAACGTCGCCCGAGTCGGCCTTGTTCAGCCCCTCGAGGATCTCAATCGTCGTCGTCTTGCCCGCGCCGTTCGGTCCGAGCAACCCGAAGACTTCGCCGCGCTTGACCTCGAAGCTCACGCCGTCGACCGCCTTTACCTCGCCGTAATGGCGGCGCAGGTCGGTGACCGAGATGACAGGTGTAGTTGGGGTCGTGCTCACGCAGATCAATTCTCGCGCCGCTACGGAATCAGCGCGCGCACCACTACGACCAGCGCGGCGCCCGCGACAACGAGGATGACCAAGGGCGAGACAGATGCGCTCTGGCGATGCTGCGCCTCAGGCAGGAGGTGGCTCGCACCGATCGCCAGGAATGCGCCGGCGAATACGCCGAGGAGGATGCCCAGGTTGGCTGGGGCGAGGGTGATGACCTGGCTCAGCGCGATGCCCACGATGGGCGCGAGCGCGTCAAGGGCGAGCAGGCCGAGGGCCGCGCGCCGCCCGCGGCCGCCGGCAAAGGCGAGGGTTACGACGTTGAGGCCGTCGGCGAAATCGTGGACCAGCACCGCGAGGAGGACGAGCAACCCGACCTGGCTGCTCGCCGCAAACGCGAGGCCGATGGCCGCACCGTCGAGCGTGCTGTGGACGATCAAGCCGGCCGGCCCAAGCCAGCCCAGGGTCGAAGCTGCGCCACTGACCGGATGGTCGTGCGGCGCCGCGTGATCAACGTCCGTGTCGTGGACGTGCTCGTAGCTCGACTGGTGGATGAACGCCTCGACCGCGGCGTAGATCAGGAAGCCAACGATCGCGGCAATGCCCGTGGTGACCGCCGGATCCGCGCCGCCGACGAGGTCGATCGACTCGGGGATGAGATCGACGAGCGCGGTCGCGACAAGGACACCCGCCGCGAAAGCCATGATCGCGTGCAGTCGATTGTGGAGACGGAACACGGCCCAGCCGCCCAGGAAGGTCGAGAAGAACGGCAGCAGGCCCAGGGCGAGGATCACTGGCGGACTGTATTCGAAAGCGGCCGTAGCGCGCCGAACCTAGAATCGCTTGCGATGCCTGTGTATGACCCGACGACCGCGCTCATCGTGGTCGACGTCCAGAACGATTTCGCCGACCCCAATGGCTCGCTGTACGTCAAGACAGGCGAGCAAGTGGTGCCGTTGATTAATGCTGAGATCGCGCGTGCCCTGGCGTCCGGCGCACGCGTCTTCCATACGCAGGATTGGCACCCAGAGTCGACGCCGCATTTCGCCAAGGATGGCGGGGCCTGGCCGGTCCATTGCGTGATGGGCACTTGGGGGGCTGAGTTTCAACCTGACGTGACGGTCGGTGGCCCGGTGGTGCGCAAGGGCAGCAACGGCGAAGACGGCTATTCCGGGTTTGCCATGTTGGATCCGGTCAGCGGCGAGACCGTCCCGACGGCGCTGGGCGACATGCTCGCCGAGGCCGGCGTTACGCGCCTCGTCGTGTGCGGCCTCGCGACCGACTATTGCGTCAAGGCGACCGTGATCGATGGCCGTTCGCGCGGCTACCCCGTGACGGTCCTGGGCAACGCGATCCGCGCCGTCGATGTGGCCGAAGGCGATGGCGACCGCGCGATTGAAGCGATGTTCGGGGCCGGCGCGCTGCTCGAATCGCGCGCGGCGGTTCGCCCCGAGTCCGACGACTAGACTGCGCGACGCATGACTGAACCCGTGGCGGACAACCGCCCGTACTCGCCCGGCCTCAAGGGCGTCGTCGCCGGCGAGACATCCCTGGCATTCATTGATGGCGACAAGGGCCGCCTGCTCTACCGCGGTTACCCGATCGGCGACCTGGTCGAGCATGGCACGTACGCCCAGGTGGCCGAGCTACTGTGGACCGGCGAGTGGCCCGATCAGGCACACCTTGCGTGCGCTCCGCTCGATCACGCCGTCGTCGACACGCTGCGCCAGCTGCCGCCAAACGCCAACGCGATGGACGCGCTGCGGACGGGTATTTCAGCCTGGGGCGCGATCACTGGCTGCAGCTACCCGCCGACCATTGAGCAGGCGCGCGCCGTCACCGCGGCGGCGCCCTCGATCCTCGCCGCGTTCGCCCGATTGCGCGACGGGAAGGAGCCGATCGAGCCCGACCAATCGCTTGGGCTTGCCGCTGGGTTCCTGTACCAGCTGTCCGGCGAGAAGCCCGACGAAGGCTCCGCCAGGGGCCTCGAGGCGTACTTCATCGTGGGCGCCGAGCACGGCTTTAACGCGTCAACGTTTACCGCGCGGGTGATCACATCGACCCAGTCGGACATGGCTTCAGCGGTCGGCGGGGCGATCGGCGCCCTGAAGGGCCCCGCGCACGGGGGCGCGCCCACCGAAGTGGTCAATCAGCTGCACGAGATGGGCTCCGTAGATCAGGCCGAGCGGTGGATTCGCAACACGCTCGATCGCAAGGAGCGATTGATGGGCTTCGGTCATCGTGTGTATCGCGCGTATGACCCGCGGGCTGCTGCCCTGCGCAAGGTCGCGGAGGGGCTTTCGTCGGTGAGCGAGTGGCTCAAGATGGCCGTCGCGGTCGAAGAGATCGCCCTGCGCGTGCTGCACGAGTACAAACCCGACTACCCGATCATGACCAACGTCGAGTATTACGCGGCCGCGGTTCTGCAGGGCGTGGGCCTGCCGCCCAACCTGTTCCCGGCGACCTTTGCTCTGGCCCGACACGCCGGTTGGACCGCGCACTCGCTGGAGCAGGCGCAGGCCGACATCCTGATCCGACCCGATGTGCGCTACGTGGGGCCCGCGGAGCGGGAGTTGCCGGGAGTGGCCGCAGGCCGCTAGGGCTGGTCCGCTAGTTGTAGCGGATGCGCGGGTCGATGTACCCGTACAGAACGTCGACGACGACGTTCAATGAAGCCACAGCGAAGGCGTAGATAACGGTCATCGCCATGATCAGCGAGTAGTCGCGCTGGACGATCGCCTGCACGTAGTAGCGACCAATGCCCGGGATGCCGAAGAACGCCTCGATGATGAACGAGCCGGTGACCAGGAAAGCCAGGATCGGCCCGAGGATGGTCACGACCGGGATCAGGGCGTTGCGAATCATGTGGCGCACGACGATCGCGCGCTCCTTGAGGCCCTTGCTCTGGGCCGTGCGGACATAGTCCTTGCGCGTTACCTCAAGCATCGAGGCGCGCGTATACCGCGCAATTTGGGCGATCTGGTAGCCCGATAAGGCGAGCGTCGGTAAGACCCAGGTATCGGGCGCTCCCCAACCAAGGGCAGGCAGCACCTTGAGCCAGACGCTGAAGATGACGATCAGCAGCACGGCGAGAATGAACGACGGTGTCGCGATGCCGATCAGCGACACAAAAGTGGCGAGGTAGTCGGGCCAGCGGTTGTGGCCCAACGCGGCGATGACGCCGAGCGGGATCCCGACCGCGACCGACAGCGTGAAGGCCATCAGGCCCAGCTGAACCGTGGCGGGCAGGCCGTCCGCGATGATCGCGTTGATGCTGCGGTCGGCATAGCGGAACGACGGCCCGAAATTACCGGTGACGACGTCGAACACCCAGCGTCCGAACTGCAGCCATATCGGGTCGTTGAGGTGAAACATGCGGTTGATCGCGGTGGTGACGCCGGACGGCAGGTTGCGCTCGCCTGACCATGGGCCGCCCGGCACCAGGTGCATCAGCGTGAAGGTGATGAGCGACACGACGAGCAGAACCGGGATCAGCCACAGGATGCGTCGGACGAGGTAGCCAGCCATGTGGCGCGCAGGTTACACCGCCGCCAGCGTCGAATCCTCCCCGGCGCCGGTGGCCGCCAGAAACTGTTCGCGATACAGGCGCGCGTACAAGCCGCCGTGTGCAAGGAGTTCATCGTGCCGCCCACGCTCGATGATGCGCCCGCGCTCGAACACGAGGATCAGGTCGGCGCGCAGGATCGTCGATAGGCGGTGGGCGATGGCGATCGTGGTCCGACCGGCCATTGCGCGCTCGATTGCAGTCTGGATGAGCCGCTCCGAAACGGTGTCGAGGGCGGACGTCGCCTCATCAAGAACGAGGATGCGCGGGTCCTTGAGCAACACGCGGGCGAGCGCGACGCGCTGCTTCTCGCCACCCGACAGCTTGTAGCCGCGCTCGCCGACGATCGTGTCGTAGCCCTGCGGCAGGTCGTTCACGCGGTCATGGATCGCGGCCATCCGTGAAGCGGCTTCGAGCTCCGCGTCGGTCGCGTCGGGCCGCGCGTAGCGCAGGTTCTCGCGCACGGTTGCATGGAACAGGTATGTCTCCTGGGAGACAAAGCCGATTACCTTGCCCAGGTCGGCCAAACGGAGTTTGCGGACATCGATGCCGTCGATCTCGACCGAGCCTTGGTCAACGTCATAGAGCCGCGGCAGCAGGTAGGTCGTGGTCGTTTTACCCGATCCGGAGGGACCGACCAGGGCGACCAGCTGACCCGGCTCCGCCTCGAAGTCGATGTCCTCCAGCCCGAAGGGGATCCGCTCGGCAGGCGCTATGGGCGGTTCGTCGTCGGCGTCCGGCGCCGGAGCAGCGCCGCGGTACCGGAACCAGACGTGGTCAAAGCGAATTCGGCCGTGGACGCGATCTGGCTCCATCACCACGGCATCCGGGGCATCGGCGATCTCCGTGGGCAGGTCGAGGTACTCGAAGATGCGGTCGAACAGCGCGAGGGCGCCCTGCAACTCGACCTGGACATTGAGCAGCTGGCCCAGTGGGAAGAAGAGGCGACTCTGCAGCGTCGTGAAGGCGACGATGTCGCCGATGCTCGGTGCCGTCGCGTCGCCGTTGATCGCGAGCCAGCCCGCCAACCAATAGACGAAGGCCGGCGTGATCGAGAAGACGGTGCCGACGATCATGAAGAACCAGCGCCCGACCATCGACTGGCGGATCTGCAGTCGGGCGAGCCGCGCACTGGCCTCGCGGTACCGACCGACAGTCGGCTCCTGCTGGCCAAACGTCTTAGTCAGCAGCATGCCGCTGACGGACACGGTTTCCTCGGTGATCGCGGACATGTCGGCGAGGCTCGCCTGGGTCATCGTGGCGATGCGCCGGCGGATCTTGCCGACGCGATAAGTCAGGAACAGGAAGAAGGGCAGCAATCCAAGGCTGAGCGCCGTCAAACGCCAGTCGAGCAGCAGCATCGCTCCGACCGTGCTGATCACGATGACCGCGTTGGCAAAGACGCTGCTCGCAGTGTCCGTCAGTACGGATTGAACGCCGCCCACGTCATTGGCCAGGCGGCTCTGAATCTCGCCGGTGCGCGTCTCCGTGAAGAAGCGCAGCGGTAGACGCTGCAGGTGCTCGTACAGGGTGTTGCGCAGGTCCTGCATGACGTGCTGGCCGACGACGTTGTTGAGGTACGACTGGCCTACGCCGATCAGGCCGCTGATGATGGGCACCGCGATCATCAGCCCGACGAAGAGGTTGAGCAGTCCGAAGTCCCGTTGGGGGAGGGCCTCGTCGATGAGCAGCTTCAGCAGGTATGGGTTGATCAGGCCCAGCAGCGACGTCACGACGATGGTCGCGAGTACCGCCGCCACCCTGAAGCGGTAGGGCCGGAAGAAGCCGGCGATGCGCCGGATCGTCTGGCCGCGCCTTTCCTTGGGGACCGGCGGTTGGTTACTGTCTGGCGGCCCAAAGAGGCGCCCGCCGCGGCGCGGTTGGCCGCCCGCGCCAGACTGGAGTCCACCCGTACGCATGCCCATGCTCATGGGCGGCCGCTCCCGGCAACGAGCTTTGATGTTTGTCTCACATGGACCAAATACGACCAACGTTCTGGCCGATAGGCGGCAATTCGTCTCATCTGGACCGAACGTGCACCAAATGGGACGAGATCTGGCTCTGTAGACACAACGGCGGACGTATTGCGACCAATTGGTACAAACGGCGCCCCGCTTGCGCGCCTACCACGCAGTCGCGGTGGACGCCTCGGTGATGCCCTGCGCCTCCAGCCAGCGCTCGGCGTCGATCGCGGCCTTGCAGCCATCAGCCGCCGCGGTGACGGCCTGGCGATAGCGGTGGTCGTGCACGTCGCCGGCGATGAAGATGCCGTCAATCTTGGAATGCGTCTCGTCGGTTACCACCAGGTAGCCGCCCTCGTCGAGATCGAGCCAGTCTTTGAACGCATCGGTGTTGGGCTTGTAGCCGATGGCGAGAAAGAGTCCATCCGCGGACTCGTCGCGCTCCTCGCCCGTGTTCGTGTCACGCAGGCGCAGTCCCTCGACCTTTTCCGCGCCCAGGACGTCGGCGACCTCGGTGTTCCACTGGACCTTGATCTTGGGATTCTCGATGGCGCGGTCCTGCATGATCTTGCTGCCACGGAACTTGTCGCGGCGGTGCAGCATCACGACCTCGGTCGCGAAGCGCGTCAGGAACGTGGCCTCTTCCAGGGC
>JBDTVN010000073.1:0-6556 GCA_040007155.1 Chloroflexota bacterium | reverse complement strand
GCCCAAGGATCGCTACGGCGACTACCCGCACCAGTTCAGCGGCGGTATGCGCCAGCGCGTGATGATTGCCATCGCACTCTCGTGCGACCCCAAACTACTTCTCGCCGATGAGCCGACGACCGCGCTCGACGTGACCATCCAGGCGCAGATCCTCGAGTTGATTCAGCGCCTGTCCGAGGAGTTCCGCACCGCCGTGCTGCTGATCACCCACGATCTGGGCATTGCAGCCGGCATGTGCGACCGCATCAACGTCATGTATGCGGGACGCATCGTCGAGACCGGGTCGGTCGACAAGATCTTCGAGAACCCGCGCATGCCGTACACGTGGGGCCTGCTCGACTCGCTGCCCCGACTTGATGATCGGCGTGGCGGCAGGCTGCGCACGATCGAGGGTCTGCCGCCGCTGCTGATCAACGTGCCCGACACGTGCCGCTTCAACCCTCGCTGCAATTACACGCGCGACATTTGCCGCGAACACGAACCGTCGCTGACCAGCCGGGGTGAGGATCACGACGCGCGTTGTTGGGCCACTCAGTCCGATGGATGGATCGAATGACCGATCGGATGCAGCCCACGGACTCGAATTCCGAGAACCTCGTCGAGGTCGAGAACCTCAAGGTCTACTTCCCGATCCGCGCCGGCTTCCTGCAGCGCACGATCGGCAACGTAAAAGCCGTCGACGACATCACGTTCCAGGTCCGCAAGGGCGAGACGCTTGGTCTAGTGGGCGAGTCGGGCTGCGGCAAGAGCACCACCGGCCGTGCCGTCATCCGCTTGCGTGACGCGACGGCGGGCACAGTAAAGTTCGGCGGCGAGGATCTTTACAAGCTCAAGTCCAACGATCTGCGCCGCTTGCGGCGCAAGATGCAGATCATCTTCCAGGACCCCTACAGCTCGCTCGATCCGCGCATGACCGTCAACTCGATCATCGGCGAGCCCATTGAGACGCACAACCTCAAAAAGGGTGCGGCCAAGAAGGAGCGAATCGCCGAGCTGCTCGAGCTGGTCGGCCTCGACCCGCGCTATGTGAACCGCTATCCGCACGAGTTCTCGGGCGGCCAACGTCAGCGCATTGGCGTCGCCCGCGCGCTCGCCGTGGAGCCTGAGTTCCTCGTCTGCGACGAACCGATCTCAGCCTTGGATGTATCGATCCAGGCACAGGTCCTCAACCTGCTGACCGAACTGCGCAACCAGCTCGGCCTGACCTATCTGTTCATTGCCCACGATCTGTCGGTGGTGAAGCACATCAGCGACCGTGTCGCGGTCATGTACCTGGGCAAGATCGTCGAGATCGGCCCGCCGGACATTCTGTACCAGGGCCCCGGGCACCCGTACACCCGTGCGCTCCTGTCGGCTGTGCCGGTACCGGATCCCACGACGGAGCGGCGCCGCAAGCGCGTCATCCTCAAAGGCGACGTTCCCTCACCGGTCAATCCGCCTTCAGGTTGCCGCTTCCACACGCGGTGCTGGCTCTACGAGCGCTTGGGCAAGCCCGAAAACTGCCGCGAGATCGATCCGCCGCTGCGCGTGCTGCAGGGCGATCACCTGGCCGCCTGCCACTACGCCGAAGAGGCGCTCAAGACAGATGTCGGTGTGGCCCACGTGTCCGACGTGCCCATACGCCGCGGAACGCCCGAATCCGCTCTCAAGTTCGCCCACAAATCGCTCGCCGAGGGGCTAAATGTGCCGCTGACTGAGGGTGCCGCGGAGCTGCCGCCGCCGATCGTTGGGGCAAGCAGCCCCGACGAGGGCAACAAGCCGAACTAGGCGGACGCGCCGCCGGGATCCGCGCCTGGCTCGCAACTGGTTTCCCGTCAGATAGGCGCCTGCCCGGCCCCGCCGAGGATTAGCTGACGCGCTCCTTGCTGCGCGCGTCGAGCTCCTGTCGACTCTGCTCCGCGTAGTGGCATGCCGCGTTATGTTCGTCGCGGCCGGCGATCGCGGTTAGCTGCGGGTCGATGGTCGAGCAATTCTCCGGATTGCCGAGTTGCTCATACAGCCAGCAGCGCGGATGGAAGCGACAACCGGTGGGGATGTTGATGGGTGAAGGCACGTCGCCGCGGAGGATGATGCGCTCGCGGCGCGCGTCTGGATCCGGCAGGGGAATGGCCGACATCAGCGCCTGCGTGTAGGGATGACGCGGGTCGGCGTACGCGGTCTCGCGTCGCGCCCCTTCCACGACTCGACCCAGATACATAACGGCGACCCGGTCGCTGATGTGTTCGACGACGGCCATGTTGTGGGCGATGAACAACAGCGTCAGGCCCAGCTCGCGCTGGAGGTCCTTGAGCAGGTTCAACACCTGCGCCTGAATCGACACGTCGAGCGCGCTGACCGGCTCGTCACAGACGACCAGGTCTGGTTCCACGATCAGCGCCCGCGCGATGCCGATGCGCTGACGCTGGCCACCGCTGAACTCATGCGGGTAGCGCCGCGCCTGGTAGGCGGTCAGGCCCACGAGATCCATCATCTTCTGCACGCGCTGCTGGCGCTCCTTGGCAGTGCCGATGCCGTGGATGCGCAGCCCGTCGCCAATCGAAACGCCGATGGGGGAGCGTGGGTCAAGCGACGCGTAGGGGTCCTGGAAGATGATCTGCATCCGACGTCTGAATGGCTTCAGGCGTGAACCCTGGATCTTGGTGATGTCGGTGCCGTCGAAGATGATCGAGCCGGCCGATGGTTCAATCAGGCGCAGGACGAGCCGGCCAACGGTGGTCTTACCGCAGCCTGACTCACCAACGAGGCCGAGCGTCTCGCCGCGACGGATCTCGAGATCGACACCGTCAACGGCGCGCACCTCGGCAACCGTGCGCTGGAGAATGCCGCCCTTGACGGGGAAGCGCTTGTAGAGGCCGCGAATTTCGACGAGTGGCTTGTCGGTCGCGATTTGCGGCGTGATCGTGCCGACGCGACTGTGCATGTTGCCGACGGTCATCAGTCGTGGACCTCCGCAGCCAGCGGCGGCGTCCAGCCCGGCGTCTGGTCCGACTCGTGATAGAGCCAACAGCGGACTGCATGATCACCCTGTACGCGGCGCAGCTCCGGGTGCGTCTCGGTCGCCGGCGTCACGTTGTACTCGGTGCGCGCCCCGCAACGTGGCGCAAAACGACAGGCAGGCGGCAGGTTGATCAGGTTGGGCACGACGCCGGGGATCGTCGAGAGCGCGTCCTTGGGTTGACCCAAAGTCGGTACCGACCCGATCAAGCCCTTGGTGTATGGGTGCAGCGGATGCTTGAAGAGCGTCCGTGTGTCAGTCTGCTCGATGATCTCGCCGGCATACATGACGGCTACGCGGTCGCACATCTCGGCCACGACGCCCAGGTCGTGCGTGATCAGGATGATGGCGGTGCCTGTCTCCTCCTGCAGCCGCCGCATCAGGTCAAGGATCTGCGCCTGGATCGTCACGTCAAGCGCGGTCGTCGGCTCGTCGGCGATGAGCAGCTCCGGCTCGCACGCGAGCGCCATTGCGATCATCACGCGTTGCGCCATGCCGCCGCTCATCTCGTGCGGGTATGCGGTCAGACGTCGCTTGGGGTCCGGGATGCCAACCATGCGCATCATCTCGAGCGATCGCTCGCGCGCCTCCTTGCGCTTCATATTGCGGTGGGTCTCGAGCACTTCGCTGATCTGGGCGCCGACAGGCATGACCGGGTTGAGCGACGAGGTCGGTTGCTGGAAGATCATCGATATCCGGTTGCCGCGGATTTCGCGCATCTGGCCGTCGGTCTTCTTGAGCAGGTCCTCGCCGTCGAACATGACCTCGCCGCCCTCGATCACGCCGGGCTTCGCGATCAGGCGCATGATCGAAAGGGAGGTGACGCTCTTGCCGCAGCCCGACTCGCCGACGAGGCCCAGGATCTCGCCGCGCTTGACCGAGAAGTCGACACCGGTGACGGCGCGCACGGTTCCCTCGTGCAGCTTGAAGCTGGTGCGCAGGCCCTTGACGTCGAGCAGCAGGTCACCAGCATTGCCGCGTCGCAGCGGGGCGGTTGTGACGGCTGGCGCGCCGTCAGGCGCGGGTGGGGTGGCGATGCTCAACGTGAGAGCCGAGGATCAAAGGCGTCGCGCAGGCCGTCACCCAGCAGGTTGAAGGCGAGCACGGTCAGCGTCAGGAAGACGCCGGGGATGAATACCAGGAGGGGCGAGGTGAACAGCTGGTTGCGCTCCTGGCCGATCATCGAGCCCCACTCAGCGTTGGGCGCGATCGCGGTCAGGCCGATGAACGAGAGAGCGGCGACCTCCAGCACCGCCGTCCCAACGCCTAGGGTGCCCTGAACGATGATCGGCGTGATCGCGTTAGGGATGACCCGCCG
Organism: Chloroflexota bacterium; assembly: GCA_040007155.1. Lineage (GTDB taxonomy): Bacteria > Chloroflexota > Limnocylindria > Limnocylindrales > CSP1-4 > JALYGJ01. Next base: position 2,243 of record JBDTVN010000073.1, on the reverse strand, counting down.
CGCAAGAATGCTGAGCGCGTTGTCGCCCAAGGCGCGTGCCGCGGTCACGTAGTCCTGCTCGCGCACAGTGAGCACCGATGAGCGCATGACCCGGGCGTAGATGGGTATTGCCACGACGCCGATGGCGAGCATCGCGTTGGTCAGGCCCTTGCCCAGGACGGTCACGACCACGATGGCCAGCAGCAACGCCGGGAACGCCAGCAGCACGTCCATGATGCGCATCAGAAAGTTGTCTAACCACCCGCCGGCATAGCCCGCGACGGCACCGATGATCATCCCGATCAGGATCGACCAGATGACGGTGGTGAAGCCGACCACGAGCGAGACGCGAGCGCCGTACACAACCCGGCTGAATTCGTCGCGCGCGTTGCCGTCGAGACCGAAGATGTGCTCCACGCGAGTCGTCGGGCAACCCAAGATGTAGATGCACGCGGCGTCGCGTGTGTGCACCCCGGGCTCGTGCAGGTCGAGCATCGACTTGGTCTCGGGATAGGGCGCGATCAAGTTGGCGAAGATGGCGATGCCGAAGAGGAAGGCGAGGATGACCAGGCCAACTACCGCAGAGCGTTGACGCAGGACGCGGCCAATGTTCGCGCGCATACCGGTAACCGGTCGCACCGACGCCGCCTGGAAGACGAGCTGTGAGGTGTCGACTTGCTGACCAAGTCCAGAGGGGATCATGAGACGCGCACCCGCGGATCGAGGAAGCCGTAGCTGATGTCAACGACCAAGTTGACGGCAACGTAGATCAGGGCCACGAGCAGGCTCATGCCCTGGATGACGATGTAATCGGAGCCGGTGATGGACTCAAAGATGGTCCGGCCAATACCTGTCAGGCCAAAGATCGTCTCAGTCAGAACCGCGCCTGAAAGCAGCGCGCCGATTGACAGACCAATGACCGTGACCACCGGCAGCAGAGCGTTACGCAGGCCATGGCGGAACATCACGACGCGCGGCCGCATGCCCTTGGCGCGCGCCGTGCGGACGTAGTCCTGACCGAGCACCTCCAGCAGCGACGAGCGCGTCATACGGGCGATGATCGCCATTGGGATGGTGCCGAGCGCCACGGCAGGCAGGATGAGATGGCGCAGTGCGTCGAAGAACAGCTTGAAGTTCAGCGTCAGCAGCCCGTTGAGCGTGTACATGTTGCCGATGAAGTCCAGCACGGTGCGCGGCGGACCAGCCATGCCGGGCATGCCCCAGGCGACAGCGATCGGCAGCGGCTGCGAACCCGGTGACAAGCGACCGGTCGGGGGCAGCGAGAGGAACGAATCTTTCAGGACGACGGCGAAGACATACGAGAGCAAAAGTCCCAGCACGAAGACCGGCACGGACACGCCCAGGTTGGCAATCATCATTGTCCCGACGTCGCCCAACGAATTGCGCTTGTAGGCGCTGATGATGCCCAGAATGATGCCGACCGTCGTCGCGAAGAGCAGCGCGTAGAAGGTCAGCTCGATCGTCGTCGGCATGCGCTCGACCAGGATGGTGGTAACCGGCCGGCCGTCGCGGATCGACTCACCCAAGTTGCCGGTCAGTAAATCCCGGACATAGCCCACGAATTGGATGAGCAAGGGATCGTTGAGGCCGAATCGGGCGCGGAACTGGAAGCAGGTTGTTGGGGACGCCTTCTCGCCAAGGGCGGCGATGCACGGATCCCCGGGGACGACGCGGGCCAGGATGAAGACGATCGCGACCACGCCGATAAGAACTGGGATGCTGGCCAGCAGGCGGCGAATGATGAAACGGATCACTCGGTCTTGCCCCTCGGCGGTTTAGGTGGAGTGGGTGATGACTTTAGCGGTACCAGTAAGTAAAGCGAAAGGGCGCCAGCCCTTCGGCCGGCGCCCTTTCGCATCTAGCTCGTTGGAGGTTTGGTTACTCCGCCGGGCAGGGATCGGTGTTCGCCAGACCGCACGGGCCGGGCGGGTTGAGCTCGCCGCCCCACAGGCCGCCCCAGTACTCGAACGTACCGGTGTTGCCGACGTGGAGAGCGCTCGCAGCATCCCATTGGGCCGCGAAGGACGCGATGACGTCCTTGGCCTCGAACGTTGAGCCGTCGTGGAACGTGACGTTCTCACGAAGGTGGCACGTCCAGACCGTCAGGTCGTCGTTAGCGTCGCAGCTCGTAGCCAGAACGGGTTCCACTTCCGAGCTGTTGATCTTGAAGCCATAGAGGGACTGCATCGACTGCTCGCACGCGCGGAGGCTCTCGCCGTCCGTCTCGTCGGCGCAGTAGAGGC
>JBDTVN010000072.1:0-6675 GCA_040007155.1 Chloroflexota bacterium | reverse complement strand
CGTGTTCTCAGCGACCTGTTCGGCCGCGACGTTGCCACTCGTGCAGGTGACCGCGAGCAACTCTGCCTCTGGTGATGCGAGAACGTAGAGCAACGCCAGGGCGTCGTCGATTCCCGTGTCGACATCGAGGATCAGCTTCACGCCGCTACGCTAGCGGCTATGCCGGATAAGCCGTTCGTCGCGATCATCGTTGGCAGCCGCTCCGACCTCGAGGTCGTGCAAAAGGCCGCTGACGCGCTCACTTCGCTGGGCGTCCAGAACGAGTTGCGCGTCATTTCTGCCCATCGCGCACCAGATCTTCTGGAGAGCTATGTCAGCGGCGCCCTCGAGCGCGGCGCCAAGGTGTTCATCTGCGCCGCCGGCCTCGCAGCGCATCTTCCCGGAGTAGTCGCTTCCAAGACGACGCTGCCGGTGATTGGCGTGCCCATGTCAGGCAACCTTGCTGGCGGCCTCGACGCGCTGCTGTCGATCGTGCAGATGCCCAAGGGCGTGCCGGTGGCGACGGTCGGCGTGGGTCAGGCGGAGAACGCCGCCCTGCTCGCAGCGCAGATGCTCGGGCTGAGCGACGCCACGATCGCGCAAGCCGTCGCCGACCACAGAGCGGCCGCGCGCAAGCAGATCGAGGACGATCCGACCAATAGTTGAGGCGCCGTCAATCGTGGCGCGATCGCTCGCGTCGGCGGCACCTCATGGGGCGCGACAGCGGTTTGTCTGTTCTGGAGGAGACCTATGTTGTTGCGTGCTCAGAGAAGCATTCCGAGTAGACACCGTTGGACGTGCCGGCCAGGACTTCGCGATAGAAGTCAGCCTGATGCAATGACCAGCCTTGAACTTTGCCGTCGGGCAGGTACCAGAACATCTTGACGCGCACCCAGTAGTCGTATGACCTGCCGTTGTCGGGAGTGTCGACGGGGACTGCCATCGAATGAAATGCGGCCGCTGTTTCGAGCTGCGCGATGTCTGTCTGGATCGGGCTTCTGTAGGTGACCTTCACGGGCCATTGGGGCTCTCCTGAAAAGGCCGCCTTCTGCCGAAGGACAATGAAGCGCCAGCCGACCGTCTGGTCGTCTGTTGTACCGAACACCTTTGGCGCTCGGACGGACAGGACGTCCATGACCCACCACTTCGGATTTGAAGCGTCTGACTGAAACTTTTCGCACCGAACACCCGGCTTGGATTGGGTGTCAACCAGATGGTGCTTGCCAATGCCCAAGCCGCAGCACCAGGATTCCTGCAAGTCGGAGTCGGCCAGGACCGGGCTGATGGCCAGCAGGAGCGTCATGACGCTCGCGGCGATGGCGGTTACGAGGGTTGCGGCCGGGATTCGGCGCACCATTGCGTTTACCTCCCATTTCAGAACGCTGCTCCGTCAACGCGGACGAACAGCAACCGAGCCCATTAGACGCCCGTCCCGGGTAGCGGGCATCCGTGCTGCTACTGGAAGCGTCCCTTTACGCCGACTACGTAGGTAATCCGCAGGGAACGAGTGTTCAGTGGTGCGCGCTCGCCCACCGTAGACTCGTTCTGTGGATCTCGATCGGCAGGAGCTCCCGCCACCGAGCACCAACGAGCCGCCGCAGCGCGTGCCCGAGCTGCGGCCGCCGCTGCTGGGCGACTGGTTCATCTACCTCTCGGTCATCGTGCTCATTTGCGGTGTCATCGCCATCACGGCGCTCGAGTTGGGCAACCGGATGAGCGACGGCATTGTGCGTTGGCCGGGGGTGGTCGCCGTAGCGCTGCTGACGCTCGTTTCCGCTGATGCTGCGCTCAGAACCTGGCGATCTGCCTGGGCCTGGATGCCGATATCGCGCGGCCGTGGGGTGCAGCGCCTTGTGTGGACCGTGGTCCTCGTCGCCGTCGCCAGCGTGAGCGTCGGCTTGATCCTCCTGATCGGTCTCATCCAGGAACCGGCGTCGGTCGCCCTATGAGTCAGCCCGGCGTGCCACCCTGGCTCGCTGCGGTCGTCAACTACTGCTCGCGCTGTGGCTCGCCGCTGACCCACGGCCCTGTCGCTAACGAAACAAGAGACCGCCTGGCGTGCACGAACTGCGGCTTCATCGCCTACCTCAACCCGCGCCTGGTCGTGAGCACCTTGCCCGTGACGGATGACAACAGGCTCGTCCTGATCCGGCGCGGCATCGAGCCCGGCTACAACCTCTGGGCGCAACCGGGCGGCTTCCTCGAGATCGATGAAACCGCACACGAGGGCGCCATCCGCGAAACACTGGAGGAGACGGGCTACGTCGTGCAGCCTCAAGAAGTGATCGGTGTTTACAGCCGCCCGCAGGCTGCCGTCGTGGTGATTGCCTGGGAAGCGCGGGTAGTCGGTGGCAATCCGACAACGTCGGCTGAGACGCTCGAAATCAGGACGTTCGCCGTGACAGAGATCCCGTGGGCGCAACTCGCCTTCCAGACAACGACGTGGGCAATCCGCGACTGGATGCGATCAAGACATCCGGAGGTCGGACATCCGCCCGATACGAATGACCACCAGCGCTGGCCCGGAGACTCCGCCTAGAGACTCGCGATGTTGCTGATGCCCCCGACGAATCCGGCGATCATGCCGAACGAGAGCAACACCATCGCTATTCGCCGGCGCTTGGGCGCCAGAAGCACCACGAGGAGAGCGGCGAAGGCAACGGTCGCCAGCTTGGCCAAAGTGACACCGGGCACGCCGGCTCCTTCGAAGAGCGTCACCACGATCGGGTTGGCCTCGGCCCCAACGCCGTGGCGCGCGATCATGACCAGGAACGACGCCCAATCGAATATGTGCGCGAGCGCGAGCACGCCGAGAGCAAGGGGCAATGGCATAGGACTATGGTCCTAGGGTGGACTAGTACTGTCTAGGGGGTTGGGCTGCACTGCGGTGCGCTCCAGCACCGGGCCCAGCGTCACCCCAGGTCTACGAAGACGTTCTTGGTGTGCGTGTACTCGTCGAGCGCGCTCATGCCCAGCTCGCGTCCCAGGCCGGACATCTTGTAGCCGCCGAATGGCGCTTCAGTGTGGATTGTCTCGTTGCTATTGACGCTGATCGTGCCCGACTTGATGCCCTTGGCGACACGAATGGCGCGGCCGATGTCCCTTGTCCAGACGCTCCCCGCCAGCCCGTAGGGCGTCGCGTTGGCCAGTTTGACCGCCTCTTCCTCGGAGTCGAACGGGATCACCCCGACGACCGGGCCGAAGATCTCTTCGCGGATGAAAGGCATGTCGGCGTTTGCGCCGTCGAGGATGGTCGGCATCAGGAACGCGCCACCCGCGAGCGCCGCGTCATCAGGTGGCCCACCGCCGGTCACGAGCCGTGCGCCCTCTTCCTGCGCGTTCGCGACGAACTCAACCACGCGCTCGCGCTGACGCTGGTGCACGAGGCTGCCCATCTGGGTCTTGTCGTCGGCCGGGTCACCGACCACCAGCTTGTTGGTCTGTTCAGCGATGAGCTCGACCACGCGCTCATGGACTGATCGCTCGACCAGGATCCGGCTGCGCGCCGTGCAGTTCTGGCCGGCGTTGTCGAAGACGCTGTTGGGCATCGCGGCGGCGAACTTCTCCAGGTCCGCGTCGGCGAAGACCACGTTGGGCGACTTGCCGCCCAGCTCCAACGAGATGCGCTTCACGTTGTTGGCCGCGAGCCGCATGATCTCTTGTCCCGTCGTCGTCTCGCCGGTAAAGGCGATCTTGCCGACTCCCGGGTGCGCGGCCAGAGCGGCGCCGGCGGTGCCGCCGGGACCAGTGACGACGTTGACGACGCCCGGCGGGAAGCCTGCTTCGAACGCGATCTCGGCCAGTCGAATTGCGCTGAGCGGTGTCCATGACGCGGGCTTGAGGACGACTGTGTTGCCGGTGGCCAGCGCCGGTCCCAGCTTCCACGCGGCCATGTTCTGCGGGAAGTTCCAGGGCACGATCAGGCCGACTACCCCGATTGGCTCGCGCAGCGTGAAGTCGAAGCCCGGGATCGATGTCGGGATGGTGTTGCCGAAGTGCTTGTTCGCGGCGCCGGCGTAGTACTCGAGCACAAGGCTCACGGCAAAGGATTCGCTGCGCGACGCGACGATCGGCTTGCCGACGTTCTCGCGGTCGATCTGCGCCAGCTCTTCGTTGGCTTTCTTGACCAGGTCGGCGAACTTCTGGAGCGTTCGGCCGCGCTTCGAGGCGGACCACTTCGAGTAAGAGCCGTCGAACGCCTTCTGGGCCGCTTCGACCGCGCGGTCGACATCGGCCTTGCCGCCGAGCGGCGCGTGCGCAATCACGGCGCCGGTGGCCGGGTTGAGGACCTCAAAGGTCTGGCCGTCGAGCGCGTCGACCTGCTCGCCGCCAATGAACATCTTTGCCTCGCGGGGCGCCGCGGCGACTGCCATTTCTTTCAATAGATGCGCCGCGTGTCATCAGACACGTGCAGTTCGAACGCCTCGTCGCCAATACGCTCGTCGAGGCTGATCGTCACCGCCTCCGCGTGCCGGGTCATCGTCTCGGCGACGTGCTCGGCGATGAGCACGATCATGCCCGTCTGCAGGTCGACGCCCACCTCGAGCCAGTGGTCGGGTCGGTCGGTCAGAACGTGGCTCGTGCGCGGGTGGTTGCAGCGCAGCAAAACCGCCTCGCGGCCGTTGGCCATCTTCTGTGTCCCGCGGCGGTACACGACGCCCGTCATCAGGACGTTGTGGCAGAAGCCGCGCGGGTGAACGAATGTGTCCGCCATCGACTCGGCGGGGAGCGTCGTCACCGGCAGGTAGATGCGCGACCACGGCGGCAGGTCAGCCGACTCGGCACCCACAGGGCGGCGCGGCATGCGCCGCTGCGTGGTGGTATTGCCGGTCGCGTCATACGTGTGCACGCTCTCGCCGTCGGCGACCCAGACGTCGTAATTGCGGTCATTGCCTGCGCCGCGGGTGCTCACGACCTTCGCGTGGCCTGGATGACGCAGCCAGACGTCGTGTGTCTCAACCTCGTCGCCATTCGCCGTCACGCGCTTGTCGACGATGCGCATACGCAGTGAGTCGAAGCGCAGCTCGGCCTCCGCCATGAAGGCGAAAAGCTCGGCGAGCTCAGGCTGGGTTGCGGCTGGTAGGGCCGGCTGCTCGGCCGGCCGGAGTGCCGGCAGGCTGGCCGCGGGGGAGGCGTCGTGCATCGGCGCCGATTGTAGAGCCGCTCTTACACTTGAAGCGATGACGAGAGGAACGAGAACCGAGAAGGATCCGCTCGGTCCGCTCGATGTGCCGGCTGACGCTTATTACGGCGTCCAGACGCAGCGCGCGATCGATAACTTCCCGATCAGCGGTCGTCTGCCCGACTACGCCCTGGTCGCTGCTGCCGTGAACGTCAAGAAGGCCGCCGCCCGGGCTAACAGCCAGACCGGCCGCCTGCCGCAGAACCTCGCCGACGCCATCATCCAGGCCGCGGACGAGATCCTGGGTCAACGTGACTCCGACCTCCGACAGACCCTGATATCGAACTTCCGCGTTGATCCCTTCCAGGCCGGCGCCGGCACGTCGCACAACATGAACACCAACGAGGTGCTCGCCAACCGCGCTATTGAAATTCTGGGCGGCGCGCGCGGTGACTACTCGGTCGTGAACCCGAACGACCACGTCAACATGGCGCAGTCCACGAACGACGTCTTCCCGACGTCGATGCGCGTCGCGACGCTCGACAAGGTGCGCGATTTCCTTCCCGTCTTGGACGAGCTGGCCGAGACGCTCGACGAACGCGGCCGCGCTTTTGATCACGTGCTCAAGTCGGGCCGGACGCACATGCAGGACGCGGTGCCGATCCGGCTGGGCCAGGAGTTCGCGGCCTACGCGCTCACTGTCCGTCGCGCGCGAATGCGGATCGCGGACGCGGCCGACATGTTGTTGGAGCAGAACATCGGCGCGACGGCGGTCGGCACCGGGCTCAACGCGGAACCGGAATACATCACGCTCGTCCTCAAGAACCTGGCCGAGCAGACCGGCTTCCAACTGCGTACGGCAGAACATCTGGTCCAGGCGACGCAATCGATGGCGCCCATGCTCGCGCTGTCAGCCGCGCTGCGCGGTCTCGCGGTCGATCTGGCGAAGATCTGTGAGGACCTGCTGCTGATGTCATCTGGCCCGCGGACGGGTTTCGCGGAGATCAAATTGCCGGCGCGACAGCCGGGCTCATCGATCATGCCTGGGAAGGTCAACCCGGTCATGGTCGAAAACCTGTCGATGATCTGCTACCACGTGATCGGCCTTGACACCGCCGTTGCCTGGGCGACGTCGCGTGGCCAGCTCGAGCTCAACGTGATGATGCCGATCATCGCCCACGATGTGCTCGAGTCACTGACCATCCTGACCACCGGTTGCCGCCAGTTCGCGCGCCAATGCGTCGCGGGCATTGAGGCCGACGAGGCGCGCGCCGCGTGGCTGCTTGAGCAATCGAGCGCCATGGCCACCCCGCTCGCGCCGTACATCGGTTATGCCCTCGCTGCTGACATTGCCAAGGAAGCGGTCAAAACCGGCAAGACGATTCGCCAGCTCGTCATCGAGAAGGGTGTCTTCACCGCAGACGAGGTCAACGCCATCCTCGACCCGCACGAACTGACCGAGCCAGGCGTCGCCGGAGGCTTCAGGTACGAGCCCAAGATGCCCGAGGGTTACAAACGGCCGACTGGACCGGTCGGTGGCGGAGGCTGACGCGTCGTCTGACATGGGCAGCGAC
>JBDTVN010000071.1:0-6807 GCA_040007155.1 Chloroflexota bacterium | reverse complement strand
CAGAGCAAGACCGAGTTCGAAGACAAGATCGCCGGAATGCTCGGCGGCAATGCCGCTGAGCGGCTGATCTTCGGCGACACCACCACTGGTTCGTCGAATGACATCGAGAAGGCGACCACGCTGGCCCGCCGCATGGTGACCGAGTTCGGGATGAGCGACAAGCTCGGCCCGCTTTCGTTCGGCAAGCGCGACGAGCTCGTATTCCTGGGCCGTGAGATCGGCGAGCAGCGCAACTACAGCGATGACGTCGCCAAGTTGATCGACGAAGAGGTCCGCGCGATCATCGACCGCGGCTACGCCAAGGCGATGGAAGTGCTGACCCAGTACAAGGAGCGGCTCGTCCAGCTCGCGGAGCGCCTCGTCGCCGAGGAGACGATCGAGCAGGAAGAGTTCGACAAGATGTTTGCCGACCTGCCCGATCCGCGGCGCTCGACGAACATCACTCCGCAGCCACTCGATGGCCCGATGACACCGCGCCCGGCTGCCGCCGATAAGCCAGTCCCGACCACCGCGCCCAATCCGTCGGCACAGCCGGCGTAGGCAGGTTCCCAGTCCAAACCGCTCAGTTTCGGGAGCCGCGTCCTCTGGTCCAGAGGCGCGGTTTCTGTCATTTAGCACTGGGTGGGTTGCTATTCGAAACGCGAGGCGCGGATTGCTTCAATTCGCGCCAATTCCCGGTCTCCTAACAGCCTCGTGGTTATCGGACGGAGATTCGCCCCAAGTTCTTGGCTAACAACCCGTGGATTACTAAATGACGCAAACCGACGCCTGGGCCGCATGTTCTGGGGTCGCGCCGATTCCTGTACGCTCGGGCTTGGTGGTCGCGCCGTTCACTGGCGATGCCGTTCACCGGCCACCCTCAAGGAGAGCGATCTTGGACAACCCGTTCGCCGATCTCGACGCGTTCGTCGATAACACCGCCGACGCGCGGCTCGCCGATTACCTCGATCTGCTTCGGCTGCCCTCGATCGGTGCGCAGAGTGAGCACACCGCGGATGTCCACGCCACTGCCGAATTCGTTGCCGAGCGATTCGAGAAGATGGGCTTCGAGCATGTCGAGGTTGCGCCGACGGGCGGCCACCCGATGGTCTACGCCGACTGGCTGCATGCCCCGGGCGCTCCGACCGTGCTCGTCTACGCGCATTACGACGTTCAGCCGGTTGATCCGCTCGATCTGTGGACACGCCCCCCATTCGACCCGGTCGTAGAGAACGGCCGGGTGTGGGCGCGTGGCGCCGCCGACGACAAGAGCCACGTCCATCTGCATCTGTGGGCCGCCAAGGCCTGGCTCGAGACGCGCGGCAAGCTGCCCGTCAACCTCAAGATCGTCATGGAGGGCGAGGAGGAGTCCGGCTCGGAGCATTTCGATCGCTGGATTGTCGCCAACCGCGACAAGCTGAAGGCCGATTTCGCGCTCATCAGCGATACGGGCTTCTATGAGGGCAACAAGCCCGCGATCACCGTCGGGTTGCGCGGCCTGGTCTACATGCAGATCGACGTGACCGGCTCGAAGGTTGATCTGCACAGCGGGTCATTCGGCGGCAACGTCCAGAACCCGGCCAATGCGTTGGCGACGATCATCGCCAAACTCAAGAATGACGACGGTTCAGTCGCTGTGCCGCACTTTTACGACGAGTGGCGCGCACTTACTCCGCGTGAGCGCGAGGAGTTCGCGCGCATGCCGCTCGACGAAGCCGCCGTCACGCGGGAACATGGTCTCCATTCGATCTGGGGCGAGTCCGACTACTCGTTCCTCGAGCGACGTGGTGCGCGCCCGACGCTCGATGTCAACGGTATCTGGGGCGGCTATCAGGGTGAGGGCTCCAAGACCATCATCCCGGCCCACGCCCACGCCAAGGTCTCGTGCCGCCTCGTCGCTGACATGGACCCGCACAAGACCTTCGAGCGCGTCCGCGACTACGTGGCCTCGATCGCGCCCGTTGGCGTCGACGTGACCGTCAGCAAGATCAACGACGGCATGTGGAGCCTCACTCCGATTGACCATCCCGCGACCCAGGCCGCCGCGGCATGTTTGAAGGACGTGTTCGGCGAGGCGCCCTACTTCCTGCGCGAGGGTGGCTCGATCCCGGCCGGCGCCACATTCACGCGCGAGCTCGGCTTAACGGTCGTCCTGTTGGGCTTCACCCAGCCCGACGACGCGGCCCACGCACCCAACGAGAGCATGCGCCTCGACAACCTCGAGGGCGGCCTGCGCACGCTGGTGCGCTACTGGCAGAAGCTCGCCGACACGCCGCTCTAGCTGGTCAGGCGGACAGGGGTACCGCCACCGCCTAGGCCCATTGAATGGTGCCGAGCGGCGCCGACGCAGCCTAGATTTGCTCCGTGACCAGTCGCTGGCAGCCCGCCGATCAGTTTCCGGCCGCGCCGCCGCTGCCCGAGCTCGAATCGCGCGACGCGGCTTATCCGGAGAACGTATCCGCGGCACTGCCGCCCGCGATGCCGCCCGGACCCGTTTACCCGTCGGCCAACAGCTACGCCGCGCCTGCTGACTGGGCGACGGCTGAGAACCAGCCTGCGTCGCTCCGACCGCGCAGCGCCATGGAGGTCCTCACCGGACTGTCCGAAAAGGTCAGCCAGGGCGCAGTCGCCGAGTATCAGCCGATCCCACTCGGCCTCTCGCCGCTCGACCGCACTTTGGGCGGCGGCATTCGTTCGGGTGAGCTGATGCTCATCGGTGGCGCGCAGGGCACTGGCAAAACGACCATGGCGCTGCAGATCGCGCGCAACATCGCGCAGAGCGGCCAGGCGAACGCGCTGTACATCTGCTTCGAGCACGACGAGGAGTACCTGCTGAATCGCCTGATGGCGATGGAATCGGCCTTGGCCGGGCCAATGCCGCCCGATACGACCAAGAGCATCCGCATCCAGGACGTGCGCCGCGAAGTCCTGGGGACATGGATGGCACAGGGCGGTCAGGACAAGGCCGACCTACGCGCCAACCCACGCCTCCGCCCGGCGCTCGACCGCATCGCTCGCTACGGCCAGGGGCTGTACCTATTGCGCGGCTCGCACGCCCACACCAACGCGGCCAACGTGCGCCAAATGATCGAGAGCTACCGCGCAGCCGCGCCGGCACGACCACTGGTCGTGTTCATCGACTACCTGCAGCGCGTTCCGGCGGTGCCTGACCCGCCGACTGAGACCGAGCGTGTAACGAATGTTGTAGCCGCGCTCAAGGATCTGGCATTGGGCCTTGGTGTCGCTGTCGTGTGCATCGTTGCAGCCGACAAGGAAGGCTTGAAGGCGGCCCGCCTGCGCAACCACCACCTGCGTGGATCGTCGGCCCTCAACTACGAGTCGGACGTGATCCTGATCCTGAATGAGAAGTACCACATCGTCGCCAAGGTGAACATCGAGTTCAACCCGCATCAGGCGCAGCGTTTCCGCGACTGGACCATCATGACCGTCGAGAAGAACCGCTCAGGTCGCGACGCCGTTGACCTCGAGTTCGAGAAGCACTTCGAGTTCTCGTGCTTCGATCCTGAAGGCCGCCAGGTCCAGGAGAAGCTGATCGAGGAGCGCCTCTATAGCGACTAGGGCGGCGCAACCGGCCTAGTGGAGCTTGTCCTCCCAGTCATGGGGAACACGTCCGGCCGGGCCTGGAGTCGGTTGGCTCTCGGGATGCCAATGCGGCGACATCAACACAGGGCCATCGACGAAGTCATCCATGAAGTAGTCCCAGAGCCAGTCCTCGCCGGGTTCGAAGCTCTGGGCGACCCGGTGACTGGTCGCATGCGCATGCATCGAGGCGTGCTGGGATGGGGACGAATCGCAGCAGCCCACGTGGCCGCACTTGGCGCAGCGGCGCAGGTGGAACCACCAGCCGTCGGGCGTGGCGAGACATTCGACACAACCCTCGCCGCTCGGCGCAACGGTCGTCTCGTATTGGTGGGGGTCGTACGGGTCGTCCAATGCCCGATCAGTTTACGAGCACGCCACCTACGCGAGTACGGGGCTCGATCGTCAGCTGCCCGTCTTTGAGCGCGAAAATTGGCAAATCGAGACCGTTTGGGTCTGCGGCCGCGATCTCGTCGCGCAGCCAGCCAAGCACCTCGCGATCCGCGTCAAATGGGGCACACAGCAGCAGGTTGCGCATCGGCGCCATCAAGAGCCGCGGCTCGTCGCCGTAGCGCTGCACGAGCACGTCCTCGAGCAACAGCAGGCCCGACGCGAGACCACCATGTGACTGATACCACCAGACCGGCACCCCATCGATCGGCTCGTAGGCGAGCTCGAAGTAGCGCTCGGCCTCGATGACGTCGCGCAGGTTGGCGAGGGCGATGTTGAACGCCTCATCGGCGCCGATGGGCCACGACTCGAGCAGCTGCCTGCTGACGTAGAGGAAGGCGGGGCCGATATCAGCGCCCAGCGCGACGTCCAGACCAGGCGGCAGCCGTTTGAGCAAAGGCTTGGTCATGCCCGGCGGCAGCGGTCGCCGCCTTACGAAGACCGGCCGGAGGCGATCGCGCAGCTCCGGCCAGGAAAGATCGGGCGACAGGTGATCGAGGGCGGCGCGGACTTCCTCGGGGCGCGGCGAGATGATTGGTGAAGCATCGGGGTGCGCGTCTCGCGTGCGTCTGGCCTTCATGTCGTTGGCATGGTGACCAGCACCGCTTATCGGTCAATTAACGGTCCATTCCCTAGACTTGCCGCGAATGGAAATGAGTCACGCGAAAACGGGCATGGCACGGCCCGAGGTGTTGTTCCTGGACGTGGGCGACACGCTCATTCGCGCCCATCCCTCATGGGCCGGCCTATATCGCCAGGGCCTCCTCGAGGCGGGCGTCGACATCAGCGAGAAGGACCTCGAGCGCGCCCTGCTGCAGGAGACCCAGGCCGGTGGCTGGTGGCTCGACGAGACACCGTTTGAGCCAAGTGAAGCCAAGTCTTTCGCGATGGTCATGGCCTTCGACGCGGCCGTCCTGACGCGATTGGGCCACGCCAACCTGGGTGAGGAGACATTTCGTCGGATCGAGGATGCCTTCGCCCGACGATCCGCCTGGTACGTCTTCCCCGACGTGACGCCCGCCCTCGACGCAATGAGGAGCGCCGGCATCCGGCTGTGTGTCATCAGCAATTTCGTTTGGGGCGCGCCTGAGCTCATTCATGACCTGGAGCTCGCGAGCCATTTCGAGAAGCTCGTCATCAGCGCGCGCGTCGGCTTCCAGAAGCCCAACTCCGGAATTTTCCAGCACGCGTTGGAGCAGATGGCCGTGACCCCGGACAAGGCGATGCACGTCGGCGACTCCTACCGCGCCGACGTCCTTGGTGCGCGCAGGGTGGGCATCCGCGCGGCGCTCATCGCGCGTGGATCGAGCGATCCGACGCGGCTGCACGATGACCTTTCCGATCCTGATCTCCTGGTGCTGAGCGATCTAAACGACCTGCTCGACGTGTTCGGGATCGAGCGCCCCGTCGCCTCGCCCGCCTGACCCATCGGCCGCGACGACTGGCGACTGTTCGTCGCCGCACCCATGCCCGCGGCTGCGGCCGAGGAGGCGACGCGTGCCCTCGCCGGCATGCGTGCGCGCCACCCCGACGCGCGCTGGTTGCCGCCGCCCAAGCTGCATCTGACGCTGGTCTTCTTGGGTCCCACCGAATCGCGCCGCGTTGATCACATCGCGGCGGCAACCGCCATCGTCGCCGCGCGGCACCCGGCGTACGGCGTCTCAACCGGCGACGGCGGCGGCCGCCTGCACACCCAGCGCGGTGGCGTCTGCTGGCTTGGTCTTGCCGATGGCGGCCGTGAGACCGCCCAGATTGCGCTGGACCTCGACGCCGAGATCGGCACGCCGACTTACGACGCCAAGCATCAGCCGCATCCTCACCTGACCCTGGCGCGCGACATCGACCGGGCAACGCTTGACGACGTCATTGCCACGGCCGCAGACCTCACCGTCCGCTGGACGGCCGATCGGCTCGCTCTCTTCCGCTCGTACACGGACCCCGGTGGCTCGATCTACGAAGAACTCGCAACCTACCCGCTCGCGCCGCCAGCTGGCTGTTGACGTGAGCCATGGCCGTGCCTAGACTCGCGCCTCAACTCAATACGGGCTTTGAACGGGATTAGTAGTCCGAGCGAACCGACCCAGAGACCCGGCGGCTGGTGCGAGCCGGGACGGCAGCTCGAGCGAATGGCCCCGTGAGCCCCGGACCGAAAGTTCCACTCGACCGGTCCCGCAAGGGAGCCACCGGAGGGAGCGAGGCGATCAAGTAGGCTCCGGCGCAGAGCGCCAGCGTTATCAGGGCGTCACCGATCGGCAGTTGGGCAACCAGCGGCAGTCGGCAGGTAAGAGCGACGGCTCGCACGGGTGAGTCATCGAAATCGGGTGGTACCGCGGAAGGACCGGCCTTTCGTCCCGGCAGGACGAAGGCCGGTTACGTGTTTTTCGGCCCCGGAACGAGGCTGAAGGAAAGCGGAGGTAGCACTCGATGGATCGCACCCGATTCGAACTCGGCGAGGACCAGATCCCCAAGGCGTTCTACAACATCGCCGCGGATCTCAAGGAACCGCCACCCCCACCGCTCAACCCGGGCACGGGCCAACCTATTGGCCCGCAGGACCTGGCGCCGCTCTTCCCGATGGAGCTCATCAAGCAGGTCGTCAGCACCGACCGGGAGATCGAGATTCCCGACCCGGTGCGCGATGCCTATGCGCTCTATCGGCCGTCCCCGCTCATCCGGGCGCATCGGCTGGAGAAGGCGCTCGATACCCCGGCGCACATCTACTACAAGTACGAAGGCGTGAGCGCGCCCGGCAGCCACAAGCCCAATACGGCCATCGCG
>JBDTVN010000070.1:0-6846 GCA_040007155.1 Chloroflexota bacterium | reverse complement strand
CCGCCTTGAGCAGCGTCACGTAGTCGATGTCGACTCCGGCTGCCTTGGCGGCATAGAAGATGTTCGCCACGTCCACGAAGACGGCGACGTTCTTGCTCACAAGTTTCTCCCTGTTGTGTTGGCGCGCCAGCTCTGAGCGGCGCGATTGCCGCGCACACGCGGCATCAATGTCTGGCCCTCCGCGCGGGCCAGCGGATCTACCAGGTCAGCGCTGCGGCCCGCACCAGCGGGCACTGCAATCGCGGACCGGTTTCGCTGAAACCTGCCCCTTCCCAGCGGGCAACGATGGCGGCGTCTTCAGGCGGCTCGCTTTCAAGCAGCACGCAGCCTTTGTTGCGCCCGGTTCGGATCGTTTCGCCGAGTAGCGCTTCGATCACGCCGTCGAGCTCGTGTCCGGGCTCAACCGCGAGGAGATCGATGTTGCCCACCAGGCCCCCGGCGGCGACTGAGGGTCGCAACGAGAGGACAGACACCCCGACGACCATGCGGCCGTCCAAGGCGACGATCAACGATCCATTCGGCAAGTAGATCATCTGACGCAGGACATCGGCGGCGTCGGCCAACCGGCTCAGCGACCATCGCGGATCCGCTCGCTCGATCAAACCAATGATCCGATCGATGTCGGTCAGCCGCGCTTCGCGTACCTGAAGTTCCACGCCTGCGAAGACCCCTCGTCTGGCTCAGACACTCCGCGGGGAGTGCCCGTGACGTCTCATGACACCGGTTGATCCGGCCGCCGCTCGGTGGCGCCGCTCCGGGCTGGTCAGGTTGCCACCTTGCGGTGGGCCGCCTGTCTATAAGCGCGGGGCGCCCTCAAACGTCTGTTGCAATCGAGACGTTGCGGCCTATGATACGGCATCGCGTCAGCGGGTAGCCCACTGCGCCCAGTGACTGGATAGGTCACAGGGCCGACGGGCGTCGTATCGAGTAAGTCCGCTTCACTTTCCACACGGACGGCTCAATGCAACGCACACTCGAAACTGACCGACCGGCTGGGACAGAACGTCACCGCCGTCGCGGAGGAGGACAAACAAGTTGAGGAGGAACCTAGGGCTTATGAAGCTCCGACATCTCAGTGCAGTCGCGGCGACCATGGTCATGGTCGTGGCGTGCGGCGGCACCACAACACCCACTGCGGCGCCCACCAACGCGCCCAGCGCTGGGCCCACGTCTACGGCAACAGGTGGCGGGGGCACGATTGCGGCAGTCAAGATCGGCGTCGATCTGCCCCTGTCAGGCAACGAAGTCGCCAACGGCAAGCCGACGCTCCAGGGCATTCAGCTGGCGGTGGCCCAGTGGAACGACGCCTCGATGGGTCACTCGTACACCGTCGACACGAACGTTCAGGACGACGCGGTCAACGGCCTGCACGATCCGCAGAAGGGCGCGGCCAACGCCAACACCCTCGTCTCTGACGACCAGGTAGTGGGCATGGTTGGCCCGTTCAACTCGAATGTTTCGCGCGCGATCATCCCGGTAACCAACGAGTTCGGCCTTGCTCAATGCAGCCCCTCCAACACGGGCGTTGACCTGACCAAGGAAGGCTCGGAGCAGTACCGGCCGGCCCATCCGGACGTCCGCAACTACTTCCGCGTCGCCACCCCGGACGACATCCAGGGCCCGGCAGGCGCGCAGTACGCCTACAACGATCTTGGTGCTCGCACGGCGCTCGTCATCGACGACACCCAGTCATTCGGTGTTGGCGTTGCCAACACGTTCACCACGGAGTTCGAGACACTGGGCGGCACCACCCTGCCGCGCGTCAGCAATGACTTCGCGGTAAACACCAGCTTTGCAGCCATCCTGACCACTGCACAGGGCCAGGGCGATTTCGACGTGGTCTACTTCGGCGGCACGCAGGTGACCGGCGGCGGCCAGCTCCGCAAGGACATGGGCGCAGCAGGCTTGCTCGATGTTCCGCTCGTCGGCCCCGACGGCATCACCACCCTTGGTAAGGGCGGCGACCAGGGTGAGGAAATCACTCTTGCCGGCGAAGAGAATGCCGCCAATATTCACGGCACCGTTGCCGGCATCCATGACATCCCCGATCCGGCGGCGTTCGCCGCTGATTACGGTGCGATGTTCAATGGTGAGACGCCCGGCGCCTACAGCGCTCTGGCTTACGCCTGCACGCAGGTTCTCCTGCAGGCAGTCGACGCCCACATCGCCGCTGCGGCCGACCTTGCGGCGCTGCGTGAAGCAGTCCGCGCGGCGGTCTTCGCCGGCGACACCTGGCAGACCGTCTTGGGCCCGATCAACTTCGACCCGAACGGCGACTCGAGCCAGAAGTTCATCTCGTTCTACAAGACCGACATGACGCTCAATGACGGCCATGGCGGTTGGGTCTACGTGAAGCAGCAGGACTTCGCTCAGTAAGAGCGCAAGGACGGTTTCTTCAAGGGAACTTGAACAGCCGGGGAGTCCCAAAAAAGGGGCTCCCCGGCTGTCTCTATATCTGGCAGCATTGGCAACCTGCTCGATTGAGCGGCTAACCGGACCCTACAAGAGCGAGTTTGATGTCTGAACAGCTAGTCGCGACTCTCACTCAGCAGTTCTTCAACGCGCTGACGATCGGTGGCATCTACGCGCTCATCGCGCTGGGCTACACGATGGTCTACGGCATCATCCAACTGATCAACTTCGCGCACGGCGAGATCTTCATGGTGGGTGCCTTCGTGGCGATGACTTTCCTCGTGGGCATCGGTTTGCACGGCGCGATCGCCGACCCGCTGGTTCTAATCGTCGTCCTCGTCGCGGCGTTCTTGGTGGTGATGCCCATAAATGGGCTACTGGGGGTGGGCATCGAGCGTTTCGCCTACCGCCCGCTGAGAAACGCACCCCGACTCGCCCCGCTGATCACGGCGATCGGCATCTCGTTCATTCTCCAGAACCTGGTGTACATCTGGCAGGGACCGTCACCTGTCACTTTCCCGCAACTGCTCAGCCCGCAGGTCCGGTTCAGCGTGCTGGGCGCGTCAGTGAGCTGGATTAGCGTCCTGATCGTTGTCGTGACGGCAATCCTGCTGATCGGACTGCAGCTCTTTATCGGCCGGACTCGGCTGGGCCGCGCGATGCGCGCGACTGCGCAGGATCGCGAGGCCGCGCAGCTGATGGGTGTCAACATCAACACCACGATCGCGCTCACCTTTTTCATTGGCTCGGGTCTGGCAGCGGCGGCGGGCATCGTGTACGGCCTCTATTTCGGAACGATCGCATTCAACATTGGCTTCATCGCTGGCCTGAAGGCCTTCACGGCAGCGGTGTTGGGTGGGATTGGTAACACCACCGGCGCCGTTTTGGGTGGATTCATGATTGGCTTCATCGAAGTCATTAGCACGCAGCTTGGTCTCGCGGTATGGGCCCACGCGATCGTGTTCGCCGTCCTGGTCGTTGTGCTCGTGTTCAGGCCATCCGGCCTGTTGGGGACACCGATCGGGGAACGGGCATGACCGCCGCCACACCCGCCAAGCCGGTCGCCCGCGGATCGGGGGCGCGTGACTGGTTCGGCCAGCACCGCTCCATCTCGGTGATCCTGGGCATGGCCATCGTCACCTCGCTGTTGCCGCTCATAGTCACCCTGCCGCCGCTCAATGGCTTTAACGCCCAGCGGGTGTGGATCGACTCGTTCGCCGACGCCGGTATCTTCGTGCTACTCGCGCTCGGGCTGAACGTGGTGGTTGGCCTGGCGGGACTGCTCGACCTGGGCTATGCGGCCTTCTTCGCGATCGGCGCGTACACGTACGCGTTCTCCGCGTCGGCTTTCACCGGCCAGCACATCCCGTTCTGGCCCATGCTCATCGTGGGCGCACTGGTCGCCGCAGTATGCGGACTACTTCTCGGCGCGCCCACATTGCGGTTGCGCGGTGACTATCTGGCCATCGTCACCCTTGGGTTCGGCGAGATCGTGCCGATCCTGTTCCGCAACGCGGACTTCACGAACTCAGGCGGCCCGAACCTGACCAACGGCACCAATGGCATCCCGGGCATCGACCGGCCGACATTGCCGGTAATCCAAGTGGGCGACTTCAAGGTCCTCAACATCGTCTTCAATGCGGCCAACCCATTGAGCTACTACATCACGATGGCGGTGATCATCACCATCGTCCTGATCCTCGTCTATCGCCTCCAGGATTCGCGCCTTGGTCGCGCTTGGCAGGCCATCCGTGAAGACGAGCTGGCCGCTGCCAGCAACGGTGTCAACACGGTTACCAGCAAGTTGCTCGCCTTTGCCCTGGGCGCAACTACATCAGGCTTTGCCGGTGTGTTCGGCGCCTCGAAGCTGGTGTTCGTGAGCCCTGACCAGTTCGGCTTCACCGTGTCGTTCACCATCCTCGCCATGGTCGTCCTGGGAGGCATGGGCAATAGCATCGGCGTCGCGACGGGCGCGTTTTCGATATTCGTGTTCCAACGTGTCTTCCTGCCTCAGCTGACCAACTTCTTCAAGGAATTCCACGTCCCGATCCTGTCGGACATCAACTTCATCGAATACCAGTTTCTGCTCTACGGACTCGCCCTGGTGGGGATGATGCTGTTGCGGCCGCAGGGCATGTTCCCAAGTAGACAGAGAGCGCGCGAGCTCCATACGGCAGAGCCTGACGCGTTGGAACCTTCGCCTGAAGGCCTCGATTCGGAAGGTACCCTCGCATGACCTCCAACGCGGGCCCGACTCAACCGACTGAAGTCGTGCCATCGGTGCAGGCTCCGCATGAGGCACTGCTGCGCGCCAGCGCCGTAACCAAACAATTCGGCGGACTGGTGGCCGTCAAACAGGCTGACCTTGTCATCCCCGAGGGATCGATCGTTGCCTTGATTGGCCCTAACGGCGCCGGCAAGACGACCTTCTTCAACATAATCGCGGGCATCCTCGACCCGACTGGTGGCGAGATCTCGTTCCGCGGGCGACGCATGATCGCGCGGCCCGTCCGGGCGTGGCTCGAACCCGTCGTGTGGTTTGTCCCCTCGACCATCATCATGCTGGTCGGGATCCTGCTGGCGGGGTCGGACGTGGGCACCTTCGAGGCTGCCGCCCTACTGGCGCTGGTTACGCTCATCACGATTCTCATCCTGTCGACGATCCGGCCACCCTGGTACGCCCGATTGCTCGCCCGACTGGGCGTCTTCAAGAGCGCCCGGCCGAACGACATGGTGACGGCCGGGGTAGGCCGCACATTCCAGAACATCCGCCTCTTCCAAAACATGTCGGCGATGGAGAACGTGCTCGTCGGCATGCACACGAAGTTGAAGTCAAACATGATCGACGCGCTCCTCTCGACACCCCGTCGCCGACGCGAAGAGGAGGCGGCCCAGAAGCGTGCACGCGAGCTCCTCGCACTGGTCGGTCTGCGCGGACGCGACCGCGTGCTGGCGCGCAACCTGCCTTATGGCGATCAGCGCCGGCTCGAAGTTGCGCGCGCCCTGGCTAGCAGCCCAGCGCTGCTTCTTCTCGACGAGCCCACCGCGGGCATGAACCCGTCCGAAACGGCGGAAATGACCAAGCTCATCGGTCACCTGCGCTCAAACCTGGGATTGACGATTTTGCTGATCGAACATGACATGCGCGTGGTGATGGGCATCAGCGACCGGATCACGGTGCTCGACCACGGCGAGCAGATCGCGGAAGGGACACCCGACGAGGTCCGGCGCGATCCCAAGGTCATCGAGGCCTACCTCGGGGCGCCGGCGACATGAGCACCGTGGCACGGGACGCTTCATCCCCACAGACATCGCCGGCTGGTGCCGACGGCGTGATGCTCAAACTCAACGGCGTGAACACGTATTACGGGCGGATCCGTGCACTCCAGGGGATCGATCTCGAGGTTCGTCGGGGCGAGATCGTGACGCTCATCGGCGCGAACGGTGCGGGCAAGACGACGACGCTCAAGACGATCTCGGGGCTGCTCCATCCACGCGAGGGAAGCGTCTGGTTCGACGGTGAGGACATCACCAGGACGCCAGCCCATGCGCTGGTCAAGCGCGGCATAGGACAAGCCCCCGAAGGGCGCCGCATCTTCTCCCGACTGACCGTGGGCGAAAACCTGCAGATGGGTGGCTTCACGCGATCTGCAGCCGAGCGGCGCGAGGATCTGGAGCGCGTGCTCACCCTATTCCCGCGGCTCAATGAGCGTCTGACACAAAAGGGTGGCACGTTGTCCGGCGGCGAGCAGCAGATGCTGGCCATTGGCCGTGCCCTTATGTCGCGGCCACGGTTACTGCTCCTCGATGAGCCATCGCTTGGCCTCTCGCCCATCCTCGTGCAGCAGATCTTCAACATCATCCGCGAGATCAACGGCCAGGGGACGACGATCCTGCTGGTCGAGCAGAACGCGCAGCAGGCGCTTGCCGTCGCCAACCGCGGTTACGTGCTTCAGACGGGGTTGGTCACGATGTCAGACAGCGCGTCTGGCCTTGCGCAGAACGAGGACGTTCGCCGTGTCTACCTGGGGGAGATCTAACCCAGAGACCGCTCCAGCCGAGCGGGAGGCGCTCCGACTCGAAAGGGTTGGTGGCGGGCGCCCGGCAATTGGCTGGCGACTTCTGACTTCCGCAGTGGTTGTGTCGACCGCCGTAGGCGCGCTGTGGCTGAAGCCGTGAACGAGCACGACGTCCTCACCATCGATTGTTGGATCTACCGAAGAGCTGGCTCTTAAGCCGACTGCGACTCCTCAGCCGACCGCCGGGCCAACGCCCGATCCAATTGCCCTAGCGGCGGGACGTCGGCAATGCCAATCACCCAATGACTGGCGCCTGGTTACCGCGGAACCAACCGCTTGGGCGCCGCCGTACGGGCAAGGCACTACATGGCCTCCGGGCGAATACGCGTTCGAGATCGGGTCGACTGTCCCGAAT
>JBDTVN010000069.1:0-6866 GCA_040007155.1 Chloroflexota bacterium | reverse complement strand
AGGGCCAGCGCAACTCGCGCAAGACGCGACTGCTGTTGATGATCGACAAGCTGCGTGAGCTCGGGGTGCCAATCGATGACCAGATTGCACCGGCGCTGGCCAGTGACGAGGCGGTGGGACGGCCGCATGTCGCGCGGGCGATGGTCGCCGCGGGCCACGTCGAAACTGTGCAGCACGCGTTCGATCAATGGATTGACCGCACTGGCCCGGCGTACATACCGCGCCAGGGCATGAAGTCGCGCGAGGCGATCGACGCGATCATCGCCGCTGGCGGCATCCCGGTCCTCGCTCATTACCCGGCCGCGCCGGAGCAGCCCACCCTGCTGAAGCTGCTCATGGATTGGGGAGTACGCGGCGTCGAGGTCTACTACCGCCGTTTCGCGCCAGAGACAATCGCTGCGATGGTCGAGCTGGCCGGAAGCCTTGGCCTGCTCACCACCGGTGGCAGCGACTACCACGGCGACACGATGTCTTACGTGGAAGCGACGCGCACAACATTCGTTCCGCTCGACGCTGGCGAGCGCCTGCTCGAGGCGCTCGACGGTAGCGGAGTCCGTGCGGCACGCGCGAGTTAGAGCGCCGTATACCCGCACTATGGTTAACGACAGGGAATACGCGCGTCATTCGACATTAAACAGGCCGCGCACATCGCCATTGACGCTTGAGGCACCCGGCTGAATGGGACGTGGAGGTGGCGCTAGCGGTCAGATAGTGATAGTGCGGGTACGCAAGTGGACATCTAGAGTGCTCGGGTGACTGCTCGCGCATTGCCCGTTCTGGACATGGCGCGGCCGGCGCACACGGATAGGGGAGAGGTTGTCCCGGAGCTGGCCGAGTTCGTGACCGAAGACGTCGCCTTGCCGCGCTTCCACGTCTGGACGCTGGGCTGCCAGATGAACCACTCCGACTCCGAAGAGATGGCCGGCGCCCTGGCCGCGGCTGGTTGCGCCGAGTCGGCGGATCTCGAATCGGCGGACCTCATCGTCATCAATTCGTGTGCGATCCGCGAGGCCGCCGAGCAGAAGGTGATCGGCCGCATGGGTCATCTCGCCAATCTGCGCCGCGCCAACCCGGGATTGCGCGTCGTGCTCACCGGTTGCTCCGTTCGCACCGACAACGCAGCCGGCCTCAAGCGCCGCTACCCGGAGGTCGACCTCTTTCTTCGCCCCGATGAAGAACCAGAGCTGACTGCCCGTTTGGGTCTGGCCGGCGCGACGGCGCCAGGGCGGATGGTCGGATCTGTGCAGCGCCGCAGCGGCACGAGTGCGTGGCTGCCGATCATCTACGGCTGCGACAAGACGTGCACCTACTGCATCGTGCCGTTTTCGCGCGGCCCGGAACGGTCGCGACCATTCGACGAGGTCGTTGACGAAGCGCGGTCGCTCGCTGCGCAAGGCTATCGCGAGGTCACGCTGCTCGGCCAGAACGTCAACTCGTACGGCCATGACCTTGCGGCTGAAGCGCGATTCGGCGACGTCGACAACGAGCGCCACATTGGCCGCCATCTGGACGTTGCCGGGCGACCGGACATGGCCGCGCTCCTGCGGGCGATCGATGGACTGAGAACCGCTGACGGCGTGCCGGCGATCTCGCGCATGCGCTTCGTAACGAGCCACCCGTGGGACCTGAGCGAGCGCCTGATCACCGCCATGGCCGACTGTCCGTCGGTGTGCGAGCACCTGCACCTGCCCGTGCAGTCGGGCGACGATGCCGTGTTGCGCCGGATGGGCCGCCAGTATTCGATCGCCGCTTACCTCGAGCTCGTTGCGCGGTTGCGCGAGGCAATCCCTGAGATCACGCTCACGACCGACGTCATCGCCGGCTTCTGCGGCGAGACCGAGGAGCAATTCCTGAACACGCTCGACTTGCTTGAGAAGGTCCGCTTCGAGACGGTCTTTGCGGCCGCGTTCTCGGTTAGACCGGGCACGCCTGCCGCACGGCTCGAGGACGACGTGCCGCGCGCCGAGAAAAAGCGTCGTCTCCAGGCACTGCTCGACCTGCAAGAGGGGATCGGCCTCGCCGCGAACGAGGCGTGGGTCGGTCGCACCACAGAAGTTCTCGTGGATCAGCAACGCCCGCCCTCGTCACATGACGGTGGGTCCGCCCGGGTCGCAGGCCGCAACCGCAACAACAAGCTGGTTCATTTTGACGGTGGTCCAGAGTTGATTGGAAAGCTGGTCAACGCCCGTATCGACCGCGTCGGGCCGTACGCATTGGTGGGGTCGCTCGACGGCTGAGTTCCCGCCGCTCATCGTGATCTGCGGCGCGACCGCGACGGGCAAGACCGGGCTGTCGCTCGCGCTGGCGCAGTCCATTCCTGGCGCGGAGATCATCAGCGCCGATTCACGCCAGGTGTATCGCGGCATGGACATCGGTACGGCCAAGGTCACCGCCGAGCAGCGCGCCCTGGTGCCACATCACGGCTTGGACCTGGCGAACCCCGACGAGATAGTCACGGCGGCCGACTTCCAGCATGCTGCCAACGAAGCGCTCGGGGCCATCGCGGCGCGGGGCGGAGTTGCACTTCTGGTTGGCGGCACAGGCCTCTACCTGCGCGCGGTTGCACGAGGTATGTCCTTGAGCGAAACGGGACACGATCCGGGCGTTCGCGCGGACCTTGAGCGGCGCCTCGCGGGGGAGGGCCTGCAGGTCCTGGTCGCGCAACTCCGGAGCGCAGCACCCACGGTCGCGGCGCGCACGGATATCGCCAATCCCCGGCGCGTGGTGCGAGCGCTGGAACGCGTCACCATTCACGGCGATCAACCGCCGCCCGAGCCCCGTGGCTATCCCGCGCCGTCGGTGTGGATCGGCGTCGCGGCGGAACCCGCCCAGCAGCGTGATTGGATCAGTGCCCGCGCCCGCGCGCAGTTCGCGTCCGGTCTGCTCGATGAGGCCGCCGGGCTAAGGCAACGCTACGACCCCGGGCTGCGCGCCTTCTCGGCGATGGGCTACCACGAGGCATACGCTGTGTTAGACGGGGAACTCAACCTGGAGCAGGCAATCGAGCGCGACGCGACCCGGACGTGGCAATTCGCGCGCCACCAGAAGACGTGGTTCCGATCTGAGCCGGACATCGCCTGGTTCGACGCGCCGGCCGACCCCGCGACTATCCGCCAAGACGTCGCGCGGGTGCTGCGCCTCGACTAACCGTCCACGTCGTCGACAACCTCGTCGCGCGGCACGGTCTCGCCGTCGTTGTCAGAAGGCGACGCGTGACTTTCCTGATCGTTCTCGGGTCCGTTCTCTTCTGGGCGCGTCGCATACGCGGCTTGCCCGAGGTCGGCGCCAAATAACGGCTGCTCGGATGAGATCGCTGGCACCACGGCGGGTTCCCGTCGTTTGGGCTCGCGTTCCTCATCCTCGATTGCATCATCGCCGTTTGGATCGGTCATTCGGGCCTCGCTGTGCTGGCGGACCCATGAGTCCCGCCTGAGCGTTCAGAGTACGACCAAACGCCAGTGTCGAGGGGACTTCAGTCAGGCTCACCGTGTCATTTGTAAGGTAACGCCGTCGCCCCCGCCTCCTATACTCGGAGACCGCCGCCACTAAGGCGAGACAACTCAGGAGGGACTCTCAAGGAATGAAACCCGCGTATACACGGGCAGCGCTTGGCGTCGCTTTGGCGCTGGGCATGCTCGGCGTTGTCCCAGGCGTTGCCTTCGCGGCTCAGCCCAGCTGCGGCGACACGCTCATGGCCAACACGACCCTGACGGCGGACCTGGACTGCTCCGCGTACAACGGCGGCACTGCTCTTTGGATGGGCAAGAAGGGCATCGTCCTCAACCTCAACGGCCACACGATCTGGGGGGGCGGCAGCTATGCGGGCATCCAGACCGGCGTCGACACCAACTACAAGAAGCACACCACGATCAAGAACGGCAGCATTGCCAACTTTGACCAAGCCGTCTTTCTCGACTACTCCGTCGGCGGCACAGTCAAGAATCTCCACATCGCAGGATCCAGTATTGGCGTGTACTTCTACTTTGGTGCCGACAACACGGCCAGTGGCCTGACGATCAGCGGCGCCTTCGAGGGCCTCGACCTTTATGGATCGGGCGGCAACTGGATAACCAATAGCCGCATCACCGATTCGTACTACGGCAGCTATGGCGAGTGGGAGAACGGCGACCATTTCGTAGGCAACTACGCCGAATATAGCTACGCCGGCTTCTATGAAGACTATGGCGGCAACCAGGTGTATTCGGGCAACACTGCCAACGGCCAGCCTGATAGTGGCGCGTACGGCTTCTACTTCGACTGCGACGACTACGGCTTCGTCAACCTCTTCAACAACGTCGCGAAGTACAACAGCTCGTACGGCTTCTACACGTACTACTGCTACGACGACCAAAACGCCGCGGCGGGCCATGCCACGTGGACTGGCAACACGGCCAACCACAACGGCACTGGCTGGTATGACGACACGTCGCGGTACGCAGTTGTCAAGAACAACACGGCCAACTGGAACGACTCAGAAGGTTTCTACCTGTACGACTCGGGCCACATGGTCTTCACGGGCAACACCGCCAACCACAACGGTAGCGATGGCATCTACGTCTACGACAACTATTCGCCTTACTTCAGCCCGGCTGCGGTGAACAACAACACCGCCAACTACAACGACAGCTACGGCATCGAAGCCGACTACGGCGTCCCGCACGCGACCGGCAACCGCGCCCACCACAATGGGACGGCTCCGGACGATTGCTGGAACATCGACTGCAACAACTAATCCGGAACTGACCTCTAGGTCAGACACAAAGGGTTAACCGGGAGGCCGGGCCGCAAGGGCCCGGCCTCTTGCTATGTCGGGAAAGTCGAGCGCCCGCCGTATTCTTCCGCCATGCCCGCCAAGTCAAACGGCCCCAGAATGATTGACCTCGCGCCACCGGCTGAGCGTGCCTTCCTCGTTGCCGTGGACACGGGTCAAGACGCCGGCTGGACGGCCGAGGAGTCGCTCGCGGAGCTGGCCCAGCTGGCCGCGACGGCTGGAGCAGAGGTAGTCGGTGCCGAGTGGCAAAACCGCCGGCACGTGGATCCCAACTGGTACGTGGGCAAGGGCAAAGCCGAGGAGATCGTCAACGCCAAGCACCAAACCGGCCTGACGTTGCTCGTCGCTGACGACGAGCTCAGCCCCAACCAGCAGAAGAGCCTCGAAAGCCTTCTTGGGGTCAAGGTGCTCGATCGGAGCGGTTTGATCCTGGACATCTTTGCGCAGCACGCGCGCACCCACGAAGGGCGGCTTCAGGTTGAGCTGGCGCAGCTCGAATACCAGTTGCCGCGCCTGACACGGCTGTGGACACACCTGTCCCGAACGCAGGGCGGCATCGGCTCACGCGGACCGGGCGAATCGCAGCTCGAGACAGACCGCCGGATAATCCGCGACAAGATCACGAAGCTCAAGGAGCGGGTCGAGAACGTGCGCCGCCAGCGCGAGACAGCGGCCCGCTCGCGCGATCGTCGGCTCATGCCCACCGTGGCCATCGTGGGCTACACCAATGCCGGCAAGAGTTCGATGCTCAACGCGCTGGTTGGCCACGAGGCAGCTCGCGCGGAGGACCAGCTCTTCGCCACCCTTGATCCGACTAGCCGTTCTGTGAAGCTGGGCGACGGTCAGAGCGTCGTCGTTACCGACACGGTGGGCTTCATCCACAAACTGCCGCACCAGCTGGTCGACGCCTTCCGGGCCACCCTCGAGGAAGTCACGCGTGCGGATGTGCTGCTCGAGGTGGTCGATATCGCGGACAGTCACGCCCCGGAGCACCGCGCGACGGTGCAGCAAGTGCTGACCGACCTGGGCGCCGGCGACAAGCCACGACTGCTGGTCTACAACAAGGCCGATCTGGTCGATCCTGCGGCGGCTGACGGTGCCCTGCTTGCACCCACGATCGCAGGTTCGGTGCTCGCTTCAGCGCTGACCGGCTATGGCATGGACACCTTGCGGACGCGGCTCGCAGCGATCCTCGCAGACATGTGGGAAGAGGTCGACGTCAAACTGCCGTACACCGAGGGCGAGCTGTTGTCGCGCGTCCGCGAGCGCGGCACAGTGGATATCGCCTATCGCGGGCGCGATGTCCGCGTCCGCGGCCGCGTGGCGCCGTCGCTCGCAAGCGAGCTGCGCGAGGCCGCATCTGGACGGGGCGGAGCACCAGCCTAGGCGCCGTGCTACGTAGTTCGCTTAGGGCGCGGCGAGGTGCCAGCCGCTTACGCTCGTCCCGGTCGTGTCTCCCGGAGCGCTGTCACCAACGAAGCTGTAGAGCGGCATGCCGTTGTATTGGACCTGCATGATGCCGTTGCCGCGATCGAAGGTGGTCAGTGTGCCCGTGACGCCCTCGCCCGCTGTGGGTGAGCCGCCGCCGGTCACACTCAGAGCGGGCCACGCGCCGGAGCAGTCGGCATTCATACAGGAGCTGTGGTCGGGCGAGTCCGAGTCGCGGTAGTACAGCGTCATGCCGCTCGGCCCAACGAGAAATGAACCGTCGGGCGACGCGTTGACTGTGGCACCCGTGGCCGCGCCCGTTGGAGCCGGTGTGTGGTCGCAGCCGTACCCCATGTCGGGATCGCACGAGTAACCGGCGCTGGAAGCCGGGCTAGGTGAGGGCGTAGCGCTAGGCGTACCCAAGGCGGTTGGCGCGAAGGTCGGCGTTGGAGTCGGACTCAACGTCGGCGGCACGGGCGATGGGTTTCCGGGCGCGCCAGTCGAGCAAGCGGCGAGGAGTACGAACGCGGCGAGGATTGAGCTTTTCATCGGGCCTCCTATGGCCGCCATACGCCAGCGGGTCGCGCACCGGATTTGACGATGCCCCTACGATGCGCGCCATGCGCCAGGTAATCGGTCGCCGACTGTCCGAGGTGGACGTCGGATA
>JBDTVN010000068.1:0-7034 GCA_040007155.1 Chloroflexota bacterium | reverse complement strand
GACAAATCGAGGACGATTCGACTGCGGGCAGCGCCATCCACTGTGTCCACGGCCTCGTTGACGATCTGGCGCACGACAACCGGTTCCGGACTCAGGTCCAACGCTCCCATGGCAGCACGCGAAGCATCGGCCATCGTTTCGACAAGATGCGACATCTCCTGCGTGGCGACCAGGGCGTCGTCGAGGGTTTCGGTCAGTTGCGCCAGGTCGAGCGGTTCCTTTCGCACCCATCTGGCCGCGAGCTCGAGTGAGCCTTGGATAAGGACGATTGGCTGGCGCACATCGTGAAGGGTCGTGGCGAGAAACTCCTCGCGGACTGTCTCGATTCTGTCGGTCAGGGCGGAGAGCGCCACCGTAGTAGCGCCGTCGAGGGCGTCGTTCACCAGGGCCAGGGAGCTGACGACATCGTCAACCGGCAGATCCTCGTCGAGTTGAACACGCAGCGCGCGCGAGACCTCTTGGCGGAGAAGCCGGAACTCAGTGGCGATTGCCACCGGGCCAAGGCTCTGTTCGAACCTCACCTCGGCATGCGCTTGAGCCGCTGCTGCGACAGCGGCATCATCCATCGGAGCTTCGAGGTCCTGCCCGGGCTTGTCCCGCGAAAGCAGGTTGGTGAGAGCGTCAAATAGGGCCGGAATGTGATCGGCAACGGCCCGATCAGGGTGACCTGCATGAAAGGGCTGGCGCGCGGCGACTGCCAGCCAAGCCTCCAGGATCGCAGTTCTCTGTCGCGCCAGAGCGTCGGCAACGCCGCGCAGGTCGGCGTTTCGTGAGACCTGCCGCGCACGCTCATCGATAGCCTGCGTCGGCGATTCGGGCGACATGCGCGGCTCCTTATCCGAGAGAGACAGAGAGGCAGGCTGACCCAGCGCGGCGATCATACACGCGCCCCGGCGCCGCCCCGGATGGCACTCGAAGCGCGAGGTGAGCCTAGGGGTGGACGGCCGCGGACCGAATACCCTCGATCGACAGGGGGTTGTCGAGCGACGAGAGGTCGCCCGGGTCATTGCCCAGATACGCGGCGCGAGCGACGCGGCGCATGATCTTGCCGCTCCTCGTTCTTGGTAGATCGCCGACCACGTGGATCGCCTCCGGCCGGAGCGCCTTGCCCATCTCCTCCACGACTCGGTCGCTGATGGAGCGTCGCAACTCTGGATCGTCCGTCTCGCCAGGCCGGAGGCGCACGAAGACCACGATCACCTCGCCCTTGACGTCATGTGGCACGCCCACTGCCGCCGCCTCGAGGACGGCCGGGTGCGCCACCGCTGCGCTCTCGACCTCGGCCGGGCCGACGCGCTTGCCGGCGACTTTGAGCGTGTCATCGGATCGGCCCTGGATGAACCAGTAGCCGTCGCTGTCCACGATCGCCCAATCGCCGTGGACCCAGGTCCCGGGGATGCGCGACCAGTAGGTTTCGAGGTAGCGCTCGCGGTCCTGCCAAAAGCCGCGCGTCATGCCCGGCAGCGGCTTGCGCAGGACGAGCTCGCCGACTTCCCCGCGCACTGAGTTGCCTGCCGCGTCAATCACGTCCGCGGCCGCGCCCACATTCGGGCCGCCGAATGACGTCGGCTTGATCGGCGTCATCAGGTTGCACGACAGAATCCCGCCGCTCACTTCAGTGCCGCCGCTGTAGTTGACGAGCGGCAGCCGGCCCCCACCAACATGAGTGAAGAACCACCACCATGACTCCGGGTTCCACGGCTCGCCGGTCGAGCCAAGAACGCGCAGCGACGACAGGTCGTGCGCCCGGACCGGGTCCGTGCCGTGCGCCATCAACGCGCGGATGACCGTCGGGGAGAGGCCCAGATGGGTTATGCGGTGGTTGGCCACCAGCGCCCAGAGTCGGTCCGGCTGGGGGAAGTCGGGGGCACCTTCGTAAAGCACCAACTCCGCGCCGAGCAGCAGTGCACCGCTGATCGCCCACGGACCCATCATCCAGCCCAGGTCCGTGAACCAGAAGAGGCGATCGCCTGGGCTCAGGTCGAAGCAATGCGCCAGATCCTGCGCGCCCTTGATCGGGAAGCCGCCGTGGACATGGACCGCGCCCTTCGGTCGGCCGGTCGTGCCCGACGTGTAAATGATCATGTACGGCGTTTCCGGGTCAGTTACGGGCGTCTTGTCGATGGGCGCGAGAGTCGGATCGGCCATCTCCGACTGCCACCAATGATCCCGGCCATCCACCCAACCCTGCTCGGATGGGAACGGGCTTAGGCGGCCGACTATGAGCACGGTCTTCACAGTCGGGCTCTGGGCGACTGCCGCGTCGGCCGTTTCCTTCATGTTGACCTTGCCGCCGCGTCGGAGCGTGCCATCAACGGTGACAAGCAAGGTGGCACCCGCGTCGTTGAGCCTGCTCGCAACCGCCGGAGCTGCGTAGCCGGAGAAAATCGGGATGTAGATCGCTTTCAGTTTCCCAAGCGCCAGGACGGTCATCACCGTCTCGGGCAATAGCGGCAGGAATATGCCCACACGGTCGCCTTCGTGCACGCCAAGGCGCGCGAACATTGCCGCGGCGCGGTCGACCTGTGACTTCAGCTCGGCGTTGCTGAAGCGGCGGACGTTGCCATCCTCGCCCTCCCACGTAAGCGCTGCGGCCTTGGGATCGCGCCGCGCACGGCCGTCGATCGCAGCAGAGGCGTAGTTGAACGCGCCACCGCTCCACCAGCGCGACCATTCGATGCCGCCACTCGTGTCCAGCGTGCGCGTCGGCCGGCGTTGCCAGTCGAGGCCCAGATCGTCCGCGGCCGCACCCCAGAACCACGCCGGGTCGCCCTCGGCGTGACGCTGCAGCGCTTCGAGGCCCGGCTCGCCCGCGGCGCGGATGAAGCGGCCAAGTCGGGTCGCGTCCGCGGCGTCCGCAGCGGGTCGCCAGGCAGCGTCGGGCACGTCGCGCCCAAAGATCGGCCAGTCGCGGTTCATCGCCTGCATCGTACCCGGCCAGCCAATGTGCTACCGTGTAGCACATGGCCCGCATCGGTATCCGTGAACTGCGTCAGAATGCGAGCGAGTACGTTCGCCGTGCTGAGAAGGGTGAGGTGATCGAGGTCACTGACCGCGGCCGGCCCGTGGCGCAACTCACCCCACTGCCGCAGCCCATGAGCGTTTTGGATCGCTGGATCCTCGAAGGGAAGGCGACGCGGGCGACGGGCAACTGGGCCGACTTGGGCCCGCCGGTCCCGCTCCCCCCGGGGTCGCCGACAACCCAGCAGATACTCGACGAGCTACGCGAGGACACGATCTAGATGTCGATCTACCTCGACTCCTCGGCCGCGGTCAAGCTGGTGTTCGAGGAAGCAGAGTCGGATGCCCTGCAGCGATACCTGGGTGATCGCCCGGAACTGTCGTCATCTTCCTTGCTTCGGACCGAGTTGGTGCGCGCCGCCAAACGTCTCGACTCACGGCAGATTGGCCGAGCCCGACGACTCCTGGTTGAGTTCGCTGTCCGTGAGATCGATGACGAAGTCCTCGACCGCGCTGGCGAGATCGCACCGAACACGCTGCGCAGTCCCGAGGCCATTCACATCGCGACCGCCACGTTGCTTGGCCCAGATCTCGATGCTCTGGTTACCTACGATCGGAGCATGATCGAGGCGGCGCGACTTTACGGGTTGCCGGTCGTCTCGCCTGGTTGATCGGCCGCCCTGTATCGACACGGCAAGGCCTTGCGGCCGAATCGATAGGACCAGCCAAACGGAGCGGTCCTAGTCTGGCTGAACCTGCGCCCTACTCCCTGACCTGAGGTGCCCTCCGTGGAAGAACTGTTCAACAGGATCGCCAAGAAAACGTCACGCGCCGCCGGCCACCCTATTGCCTTCGTCCTGGCGTTTGCGGTGATCATCATCTGGGCCGTTAGCGGGCCGATCTTCGGCTTCTCTGACACGTGGCAGCTGGTGATCAACACGGGCACGACCATCGCCACGTTCCTGATGGTCTTTCTCATCCAGAACACGCAGAACCGCGATGCCGCGGCCGTGCAGATCAAGCTCGATGAATTGATTCGCGCCCAGCTTGGCGCGCATAACGCGCTACTCGACCTGGAAGACCTGACCGAGCCGCAGCTCGAGGAGTTCCGTGCCCAATATGAGGCCTTGGCGAGTGAAGCACGCGAGCGGCTCGAGAAGGGCGACAAGGACACCGACCAGCCGGAGGTCGACGAGAAGGCTCACCCCAAGGTCAAGGCGAAGGCGAAGCGCTGACCTGTCCGTCGACCGCGGTCAGGGCATTGGCCAACTTGGTGTAGAGCTCCGGCGTCCAGACGGGGCCGTAGGCGCGCCACGGATAAGCGTCGAGCTCGGTGACGCCCTCACTCGGGTGGCGCGCCTTGTAATCCGCCAGACACGCGGCGAAGTCAGCGGCCGCGGCGTCGTACTTCGTTTGGTTCTTCCAGTTGAAGAAGTACACCTCGTGCGAAGCGCTCTGTGAGCCGATGACGAGCGTCATGTGCACCGCGTTCTCATGGAGTGACGCGTTTGAGCAGCCGGCGTCGCCACTCGTCAGGTGCTGCACCGTGATGCCCTGGAGAACGATCGCGCCGATGACGTCGTCCATCGTGCCCGGCGTGGGACCGGGTCCGCTATCACCGTAGCAGCCACCGACCAACCCGAGCACCAGCATCCCCGCGAGCAGTTGCTTCCACACGCCGTGATTGTCGCGCTGACCCGGATCAGCCGCCGCGACGGCGCTGCTTGGCCTCGCGCAGCCGGGCCAGGGTGTCAGCCGGTGCAGCGTCTTGCGTCGGCGCTGGAGCCGGCGCACTCGTGGGTTCGGCTGGTTTGGCGGTCGGGGCAGCCGTTTCGGTCGGGGCAGCCGTTTCGGTCGGTGCCTCGTCCCTTGGCCGCAGCAGGGCAGATCGGCTAGCGGCACCACCCGCGCGACCCTTGGCCGCGAACATCTCGCCCACCAGGGCAGTTCGTCGCGCGGGTCCGCGCCACGCCCGCCAGCGATCGCCGGCCCACGCGCGCGCCAGTGCAACGTCTGTGCGCTGCACGCTCACGCGGCGGATACCGACGTCGAGCGGCCACAACAGCAGGGCGAGCAGCAGCAGCCACGGCACAAGGTCGGTCGCCGCGGTGGTCGTGCCCAGGTCGTGCGTCCACACGTCCTTGCCCGTCGCGAGCTCGCGCCCGCCCGTCGAGCTGCGCAGGGCCGCCAACAAACGCTCGTTAGTGCCCAGCAGCCGGTATTCAGCGGGGGTGGGCGCGACCAGCATCACCGTTCGCGCGAGCGGCGTGTCGCCGGGCTTGGTCTGGGTGAAACGTAGCGCGTATGCGCCGGGCTTGAGCGTCCCGAGATCGGTCTCGTACACGCCCGGCGCAGTCTGCGTCAGCTTGAGGCCTTCGAGCAGCGACAGGTCGGGGTCGGTGATGTTCACGAGGCTGTCATAGAAGTTGCGCGGCGTGCCGTCGCTCTCGACCGAGTGCAGCCGGAGCGTCGTGTGGTCGCCGCTCTGGACGAATTCGGCCTCCATGCCGCCCGACTCTTCACCGGGGAACGTCCACGACACGAGCTGCGAGAAGAACTTGTTGAAGCCGCTCCACGCGACCCAGTTGATGCCCCAGCGGCCCTGCGCGTCCGACGTCCACGCCACCGAACGGCCCAGTCCGTATTGCCACTGCGCGAGGACCGGGTCGTCGCGCGATGACACGAGCACGGTCTGCGCCGCGTCCTTGGCGGTCGTGCCGTTGTAGCCCTTGAGTTGGGGCAGGCCATCCTCGAGCCCGCGCAGGATCGGCGACGACGATGTCAGGATCGGGAAGAAGTCCTCTTCGACGATCTGCTGACCGCTGACCTGCTGTGTCTCCTTCAGGAAGATGTCGGGGATCGACGCCGGATCCGTGGCCGCGTAGTAACGGCCGCCGCCCTGTTCGGCCAGGCCGCTCAGGAAGT
The DNA here is from genome assembly GCA_040007155.1 of Chloroflexota bacterium. GTDB lineage: Bacteria > Chloroflexota > Limnocylindria > Limnocylindrales > CSP1-4 > JALYGJ01. The sequence continues at coordinate 1,148 of JBDTVN010000068.1, read as the reverse complement.
CGCCCGCGCCACCACCGCCCGCGCCGACGGTCGAGAGCGTGATGCCCGCCGCCTTCATGCGCCGGATCAGGTCGTCGTACACGCCCGAGCTCGACCAGCCGTCGGTGAAAAGGACGATGTGGCGGCGCGTGGCGCTGACGTTCTCGAGCGACGCCACCGCCTCGCTCAACCCGGCGTAGATGTTGGTCTGGCCGTCGGGGTGGATGGTCGAGATCTGCCGCTCGATGTCGCCTTCCGTGCCGAGCGGCGCGGTATGGACGACCCAGTTGGCGTTTTCGTTGAACGCGACCACACCGAACTCGTCGCGTTCGGTCAGGGCCGACACGGCGCGCAGGATGGCTTCCTTGCCAATGTCCACCTTGGGCACGCCCTGGATCTGGACGCCGTTGTCGCGGTTGGCCGTGTTGCAGTGGCAGGCGTCCATGGAGCCCGACTTGTCGATGACGACGACCAGCGCGATGTCGGGCTCGCGCTGCCGATCGCGGACATCCATGTCGACTGGCAGCGCTTCCTCGAGCGGCGTCTTCTTGTAGCCACCCGCGCCGTATGAGTTGGGGCCACCCAGCATGACCAGGCCACGACCCAGGTCGCGCGTGAACACCTGCAGTGCGACCATGCGGCTCATGCCCAGGCGGCTCGCCGGAACGTCGGCGAGGACGACGCTGTCGTAGTTGGCGAAACCCGTCAGATCCGTCGGCGCCTGTTCGGGCGCGACCACGTCGACATCCTGGTTTTCGGCAGTCAGCGCGGCCGCAAGGTTCGCGCCCGCATCTGCTTCACCGGCGATGACGAGGATGCGCGGGTCGCCCTTCACGATCGTGTTCGAGTCGCCGCGATTGTTCGCTCCAAAGGTGTCGTGTTGCGCCTCGACCACGGCACGGAAGGTATGGAAGCCGGCTTCCGTGGCGCGCGTCGTGAAGGTCACGTGGTTGATGCCAGGCACGAGGTTCACCGATTGCTCGCCGATCTGCGCGCCATCGCCATACAGGCGAACCGACGCGGGCTGCGCGACGGTAGATGAGATCGTCACGTCGACTTCGATGTCCTCGCCGACGCGCGCGGTGGCGGGCGAGTGCACCTGTTGCACGATGACTTCATCGGCAGCGCCCAGGCCCACGACATACGTCTCGATCTGGACACCGCGCGCG
>JBDTVN010000067.1:0-7046 GCA_040007155.1 Chloroflexota bacterium | reverse complement strand
TCGAGCGGCTGGTCGAAAACGTAGCCGGCGTGCCTATTTCGGTGACGAGTACGGTCTACGACAAGAGCATCGTCGACGAGCGCTACCCCAATAATCAGCACGGCGCCAAGTTCCTGGCCCAGCAGACGACCGAGCTCGGCAGCACTGCGCCGGCGTGCTACACGGTGGGCAACCCCGTCGATTGGACGCACACCCCCAACTGCACGCGCGCCCTCGAATACGTCCGCACCCGTCACGGAGCGGGCAACAACGATTGGGTGCGGGGCAAGCGCCAGCAGGGCTTCATCTTTGCGGCGATCAAGCGCGTCATCAGCCGCGGCACCGGCTCCAACCTTGACGCGCTGCGCTCGTCAGCGCTGAGCAACTCGACCGACTTCTACACTACGCTGCCGACCGATGCGGGCAGTGCGCTACAGATGTACGCGCTGTTGCAGAACGCGACGATGCCCAACCAGGCTGTGCTGAAGCCGTCGACCTACGCCTCCACGGTGCCGGGCACGTTCAAACAGCAGCTCAAGATCGACACCGTGCGCGCACTGATGCATTCGTGGTTCGGGCCGCTCCCTTAACTAGCGTCGCGCCCGGTCCCGCCGCCTGATGTTGATCCGCCAATTCGTCGTCGTGGGGCTGGGCCATATCAGCGCGCTCGTGGCCGACGACGCGCGCGGAGTGGCCGCGGTCGTCGACCCGCGCCGCGACGTTGACGTCTACGTCGCCGCTGCGGCAGAGCGCGGCTGGCGCATCACCCACGTCCTCGAGACGCACCTCCATAACGACTACGTCAGTGGCGGACCAGAGCTTGCTCTGCTGACCGGGGCCCAGCATCTGATCGGGGCGCGCGCCGACGCTGCGTACGAGCACGTGCCAGTGCACGATGGGGACGCGTTCGACCTGGGCGCGCTGCGCTTCGCGGTTCTCGACACACCCGGTCATACCCCGGAGCATGTCGCGTACACGCTCGCCGATCGCTCCCGCGCCGACGATGCGCTGGCTGTCTTCAGCGGTGGCTCGCTGTTAGTCGGAGCTGTCGGCCGGACCGATCTCCTGGGTGCAGAGAATGCCCAGCCCTACGCGCGCGCCATGTTCCATTCCCTGCACGACCGACTGCTTGCACAGGAGGACTACGTCAGCGTGCTGCCGACTCATGGCGGTGGCTCGCTGTGCTCCAAGGACATCTCGACAACGCCGACATCGACCATTGGCTATGAGCGGCGCCACAACGAGTTGCTGACCATCCCAGAGATTGAGGACTTCGTCCGCGCCCTGCTCTTTGACCAGCCCGCGTACCCGCGCTATTTCGCCCGGATGCGCCCGATCAACAAGGCCGGTGCGGCTCCGCTGGGGACGATTGGCGGGCCGCGCTCATTGGCCGTCAGCGATGTTCAGAAGCTCATTGCCGATGACGCGCTGGTGATCGATGCCCGACCCCACCCCGACTACGCCGCCGGCCACCTGCCGGGCGCGTACTCCCTCCCGGCCGGGTCGTCCTTCGGCACCTGGCTCGGCTGGGTCGTGCCGCCCGATCGGCCGATCATCCTTGTGGTCACGTCAGCGGCCGACTGGGACGACCTGTACCGCCAGGCCCTGCGCATCGGCTACGACGACGTGCGCGGTTACCTGTCGTCTGTCGCTGATTGGCAGGCGGCGGGCTTGCCGCTCGAAACCGGCAAGAGAGCAAGCATCCAGGAACTGGCCGCGCGGCTCGATGGCGGTCCGGACGCGCCCCTCGTTATCGACGTGCGCCAGCACTATGAGTGGGTCGAGGGCCACATTCCGGGCAGCCTGTTCCTGACCGGGGGCGATCTGCCCGATCGCCTGGCCGAGCTGCCGCGCAACCGGCCGATCGTGACCATCTGCCGTTCGGCCTACCGCAGCGCAGTGGCGGCGGGAGTGCTCGAGCGAGCCGGGTTCACCGACGTGACGTGGGTCGACAGCGGCGTGCCGTCGTGGCGCAGCGCGGGCTATCCGATAGAGGTTGGCGACTAGGCGCTTAACGCGGAAGGTCTGGTAATGGGGGAAATCATGCTGTCTGCGCAGTCGGCCTCTGGGCCGCTGCTGCGCGCTTTCCTGCGAACCCCCGCGTGCCGCGGGTGTTCTTAGGTCGCTTGCGGTGAGGTTGCGTGGGGATGGCGCGAGACGCGCCAGTACCTTCTACATTCTTGACGTGTCACGTCTCGTGAAAAGACTGACGAACGTGCCCCGTCACAGTCGTTCAACTTTCGTCTTGCTGGGCGTTTTCGCGTGCCTCGCGATTGTCCTGCCGACGACCGTTGCCGGCGCCGATCCCGTGGTGCCCATTAGCGCTCCGCATGCGACCAACCGCGTCCTGATCAGCTGGACGAACGGTGCCGGTTCGGGCGTTGTGGCCGACGCCTTGAGCGCAGTTCACGGCCTGTCGAGCACGCGCGTATCCGCGGCAAAGGGCGCGCCGTTCAGCCTGACCCTGCCGCGCGGCTTGAGCGTCGAGACTGCCATCAAGCGCTTGAGCAACCTCTATGGCGTGGCCGCAGTCGAGCCCGATTACCTGATGACCACGCAGGTCACGAGCAACGACCCCAAGTTCACCGGCGGCAGCCAGTGGGACATGTACAGCGACTCGTCATCGCCGAGCAACCAATACGGCTCCGCGGCGGCTGGGGCGTGGGCGGCGGGCTACACCGGCTCGCGCAGTGTCTACGTCGGCGTGATCGACGAGGGCATCCAGTTCAACCACCCTGAGCTATCGGCCAACATCTGGACCAACCAGTGGGATCTGGTCGATGGCGTCGACAACGACCACAACGGTTACGTCGACGACGTCCACGGCTGGGACTTCTTCAACAATGATTCTTCGGTATACGACGGCAGCTCCTTTGACCATCAGGACAGCCACGGCACGCATGTCTCCGGCACGATCGGCGCCGTTGGCGGCAACGGCACGGGCATGGCGGGCATCAACTGGGCGGTGACCATCGTGCCCGCCAAGTTCCTTGGGCCGAACGGCGGCTATGTGTCCGCCGCGATCAGCGCGCTCGACTATCTGACCGATCTGCACAGCCGCCACGGGCTCGACATCGTCGCCACTAACAACTCGTGGGGCGGCGGCAGTGTCGACCCGCTCCTCCAGGCGGCGATCAAGCGCGCCGGTGACGCCGGCATGCTCTTCGTTGCGGCCGCGGGCAACGACTCGGCGAATAACGACGCCGGGAGCGCTTTCCCGTCGAACCTGACGTGCACCGAGCACGCGGATGGCACGCCGCGCGGCTATGACTGCGTCATCGCTGTCGCGGCGATCGACAAGTTCGGCGCGCTGTCGTCGTTCTCGAACTACGGCGCGACGACGGTCGAGCTGGGTGCGCCCGGCTCGGACATCTGGTCGACCGTGCCGGTCAACTCGTACGCGTCTTATAACGGTACGTCCATGGCCACGCCCCACGTGACCGGCGCCCTGGCCCTGTGCGCCTCGATCGGTGGCTTGCGCGGCGGCGACCTGCGCGCGGCCTTGATGAACAGCGTCCAGCCGACGGCTTCCCTGGCTGGCAAGACCGTCAGCGGCGGCCGCCTCGACATCGGCGCGATGGTCGCGCAGTGCGAGCCGTCCGCTGCGCCGGTCAGTGGCGGTCCAACCAATTTGACTGCGTCGGCTTCCGCGCCCACCTCGATCGATCTGAGCTGGTCCGACGACGCGACGGGCGAGACCGCATTCCAGGTGCAGCGCGCCCTCGGCGCAGCGGGCACGTGCGCCACGTTCGGCGACATTGCCGAGGTCCCTGCGGGCTCAACCTCCTTCAGCGCTGCCGGCCTGACGCCGGGCACCGAGTACTGCTTCCGCGTACGCGCCAGCAACAACTATCAGGGTGGCACGACATCGGCCTGGTCCAACACGGCGATTGCCACCACGCCGCCGCTCCCGTCGTACGACTGCGCGCCCACGGCGTACGCCTGGATCGAGGCCACCGCCACGAGCTATTCGCTCGTTGACGACGAGCAGGTCCGCGTCAGCCTGCCGGCGGGTTTCGATTTCGACTACTACGCGGTGGCCGCAACGTGGATTGACATCTCGTCCAATGGCTATCTCGATATAGGCACCGCGAACGACCCAACACAGCCCTGGATGAACACGGCGCTGCCCGATCCGACGCAGCCGACCGGCATCGCGGCGCCGTGGTGGGACGATCTCAATCCCGGTGGCGCGGCCAAGATCTTCTCGCAGACAATTGGCGTCGCGCCCCATCGGACGTTCGTGGTCGAGTGGTCCGACGTCGCACCCTTCGCGCCCGGAGCTACTTCGGGCGTGACCTTCGAGGCACTGCTCGAGGAGACCACCGGCGCGATCACCTTTGCCTACAAGGACGTCAGCGCTGGCCTGGCTGGCTTTGACAACGGTGCCGGCGCGACGGTGGGACTCGAAGATCAGACCGGGTCGACCGCGACCCAGATCGGCTACAACCAGCCGGTCCTGTCGTCGAACAGCGCCTATCGCTGTACGACCGATGGTTCCAGCCCGTCCGACACCACCGCGCCGAGCGCGTCCCGCCCAACACCAACGATCGTCGCGCCACAGACCCTGGGAGCGACCGCGGCAGTCCATCTCGCGTGGGTGCAATCGACCGATGCGAGCGGCATCTCGAGCTACGACCTGCAATACAGCAAGGCCGGTGGCTCGTGGATCACCGTCACGCTCGGTAACCCGACAGCGACGTCGGTCGATCTCAGCGTGACTCCGGGTAAGAACTACACGTTCCGGCTGCGCGCCCACGACGGATCGGGCAACGTGGGTGCCTGGGCCACCAGCAGCATCAAGGTCAAGCTGCTCCAGGAGGGCGCGGCGGGGGTGACCTACTCGGGCGTTTTCAAGCTGGTGAGTGTGAGCGGCGCTTCTGGTGGCAAGGTGCGCCAGACGAGCGTGGCCGGACGGTCCGCCACTCTGACTTTCACAGGCTCGAGCGTGGCCCTGGTGAGCACGCTCGGACCAGCGCGCGGCATCGTGTCGATCTGGCTCGACGGGTCGTTGAAGTCGACGCTCGACCTCTACTCGGCGTCGCTCAAGACCAAGCGAGTCGTGTGGTCTGTGGCCACGGGTGCTGGCCTGCACACGCTCGAAGTCCGAGTGACCGGGACGCACAGCGGCGCTTCAAGCTCGAGCCGCGTCGACGTGGACGCTTTTCTGGTCCAGCAGTAGCAATAAGAACCAGTTGTACTGCGCCCCCGGTGCGCCTATCGTGAATCGCATGGTTGGGCGGCAGGGAGTGCGGCAGGTGCGTCTCGCGTTCGCCCTCGCCCTCGTCCTGGCGGGCTCGGCACTTGCCGGACCAGTCGAAGCCGCGCATTTCGGTCGCAAGGATCTCCGTCCGTGGCTTGGCCTGGCCAATGCGCTTGTCGGTCCTGCCTCGGTCAAGTACGGCACTGACGGCCGCCTGACCGTTCTCGTCCTCGGGTCGGACTACCGCGGACCCACGAGCGGCGAGCGCACCGACGCAGTGCTGATCGCGACGATCAATCCGGCCACGCACCAGATGGCTGCGGTCAGCATCCCGCGTGACACCGGCTCACTGCCGCTGCCCGATCCGGGCGACACCTATATGGGCAAGGTCAACAGCCTTTACGCGCATTATCGGCGCCTGGGTGAGACGCGTGAGCAGGGCCTGGATCACGTGCGTCGGACGGTCGCCTACGTGCTCGACATCGAGATCGACTACGTCATCTATGCCAGGTTTACAGGGTTCGACTTCCTGGTCGACCGCGTGGGCTACGTGCCAGTCGACATTCCCGCGGCGATCCACGACTCGAGCATCGTCGACGACAAGACCAGGCCGCACGGCGCGCTCTTTCCGATCGCGACGAACTACCAGCTGGGCGGGGCGAGCGCGACCAAGTGCTACGCGATGACCAAGCCGATCAACTGGGCGCTGGTGCCTGCCTGCCACCGCGCGCTCCTCTACGTGCGCAGCCGCCACGGCAAGGTGGGCTTGGAGAACAACAGCAACTACAAGCGAGACAAGCGCCAGCAAAGCTTCCTGATGGCAGCGCTGGCTCGAGTCGTGAGCCTGACGACGACCGACTCGACCGCCCTGACCAAACTGCGCGACGCTGCCCTCACGCGCACGGACGACTTCTACACCGACCTCCCGATTACCAACGACACCGATCTGCTGGCGCTCTATCTGCTCTACAAAGGAGCCCAGAACCAGCCGTTCCTGCAGGCAACGCTCAAGCCCAAGGCGTACGCCGCCGCCGTGCCGGGAACCACGAAATGGGCGCTCAAGCTCGACGCTGTGCGCGCGCTGACGCACGTCTGGTTTGCGCCGGTCGGCCCCTGAGGGAGCCCGGATCCGCGTGGGAAGTTCATAATGGCGCCACTGCGGAGGGGGTTTTCATGCGCCGTGTGACCAGGTTCTCGTTTCCCGCTGTTCTCGTTTTCGCGCTGGCCGGTGGGCTGCCACTCGCCGCTCCGGTTGACGCTGCGTCGGTCAATTCGCTCAAACTCAGCGCAACTTACGACGTGACCGCGAACTTCTCGTGGGCGACGCGCGCGGTGAGCGTCCACACGACCGCTCACGTCACGAACACGTCTGGCGCGAGTGTCTCGACCGTAGCCTTCAACCTGGCCACGCTGCACACCGGTGCGGCAAACGTGGGCGTCGTGACCGTTCGCGGCAGCGCCGTAAGCGAGACCATCAACGATCAGACGGTCAAGGTGCCATTCAGTCCGGCGCTCGGCAACGGTGCCAGCGCGGACGTCGTCATCAACTACAACGCCAAACTGGCCTCGACCGGTCGCGGCTACAAGTGGGAGTTCACGCGTGCCGCCGGCGTCATGACCGCCTATCGCTGGATCCCGTGGCTATCGCGCACGATCCGGTTCAGCAATGCCGGCGGCGGTGAGGCGACTGAGACGCCAACGACCAGTCACGTACATGTCGTGCTCACCACCGACCAGCCGCTGGTCATCGCCAGCAGTGGTCAGCTCACCAATTCCAATGGGCTGACCAAAACCTTCGACGCCTACAAAGTGCGCGACTTCAACTTCAGCGCCGCGCCCGACTATCACACGGCGTCGCGCACGA
>JBDTVN010000066.1:0-7057 GCA_040007155.1 Chloroflexota bacterium | reverse complement strand
TGCTACGTCATCGCCGGCGCGACGCACCCGGATCTGCTCCGCCGGGAAGGCGAGGCGTATCGGGAATCGCTCGTCCAGCGGGTCTCCGACCTGGGCATCGGCGACAACGTCCGTTTCCACGATCGGTTCATGGGCAGGACAGAGTTGCTGCGCTGGCTTGAGGCCGCCGATGTCTTTGTGACGCCCTATCCAAACATGGAGCAGATCGTCTCCGGCACGCTGGCGTACGCCATGGGCGCAGGGCGGGCCATCATCTCGACTCCCTACGCGTACGCAGCCGAGCTCCTTGCCGGTGGCCACGGCCTCCTCGTGCCAGCACACGCCCCAGAAGCCTGGGCCAGCGCCATCATCGGTCTCCTTGACAATGACGCACATCGAGCCAAGCTGGGCAGCAAGGCCTACCAGAAGAGCCGCGGGATGGTCTGGTCCCGCGTCGCCGAGCAATACAGTGCACTCTTGAACCGCGTTGCGACGCCCGGCGCCTCGCCGCCTGCGCTATTGCCGCTGGCTGCCGTAAGTGCCTGACCTGCCCTCAGCCATCCGCGTCCACCTCGACGCGATCAGCGATGGCGTGGGCATCCTCCAGCACGCCATTGGGCGGACCGGCGATCCGGCACACGGTTACTGCTCAGACGATGTGGCGCGGGCACTCGAGCTCGACCTGATGCATGCCCGCCAGCTGGGCTGGGCGGCGGTGTCGGCGCGCGCGCGGTCGAACTTGCAATTCCTGGCCGACGCGTATGTGTCCGGCGAGCGATCGTTCCGCAACTTCCGCAGCGTCGAAGGTGTGTGGCGCGACCAGGCCGGCTCTGAGGATTGCCAAGGGCGCGTCACGCTTGCCCTGGGGAGTGTCCTCGTCTACTGCCGCGATAAGGAAATGGTCGCACCAGCTCGTGCGCTGCTGCTTGAGATCTTGCCAGGCATTGACAGGCTCAACTCCCCGCGTGCCATCGCGTCAACCATCCTGGGCCTTGAGGCCGCGCTGGACGCTGGCCTGGGCGAAGTCCGCGAGGCTCACGCCCGACTGGCGCACCGCCTGCTGGCCGCCTTCGATGCAACTGCGCCGGGCTGGTACTGGCCTGAGACGGTCTTGACGTATGAAAATGGGCTCCTGCCTCGCGCGCTGATCTCAGCCGGTAGGCGGCTGGGATTGCCCACGATGACGGTCGTTGGGCTCCGGTCGCTGGACTGGCTGCTCGAGATTCAGACCGCGCCTGCTGGTCACCTGTCGCCTGTGGGCAATGGCTGGTGGCCGCGCGGCGGACCGCGTAGTGAGTTTGATCAGCAACCCATCGAAGCGACCGCGCTGCTGCGAGCGTGCGGCGCGGCACTTGCTGCGACCGGAGATCGCAAATACGCCGGGGCGATGGAGCAGGCGTTCGAATGGTTCCTGGGCGCAAACGACCTGGGGCTGCCTCTCGTGGATCCGGCCCGCGGGGCCGGTTGCGATGGCCTCACCGCCTTCGGGGTCAACGTGAACGAGGGGGCCGAGTCCACCCTGATGTGGCTGATTGCCGTCGAGCAGATACGCCTGCTGCAGGGCGCCCCGACCAAGCGCGCTGCCAAGCCCACTGCGCCGGCGGCCTTTCTGGCATGACCAGACCGCAGGACCTCGCACCGTTCCGGCGCGCGGCCACCAACCCGATCATTACCGCCGCAGACGTTCCGTATCCGGCGAACTCCGTATTCAACCCCGGTGCCGCACGCGTCGGCGACGAGACCATCCTGCTCCTGCGCGTAGAGGACCTTCGCGGCATCTCGCAGCTGCATGTCGCGCGCAGCTCGGACGGCCTCACCGACTGGCGCTTCGATCCGGAGCCGCTGCTTCGTCCGGAGGTGAACGACTATCCCGAGGAGGTCTGGGGCTGCGAGGATCCTCGCCTGACCTGGTTGCCGGAACGCGAGGAATGGGCGATCGCTTACACGGCGTACAGCCGACGCGGGCCGCTCGTGTCGCTGGCCTTCACCAAGGACTTCACCACCGCCAGGCGAATCGGCCCGGTGATGTCGCCCGAGGATAAGGACGCCGCGCTCTTTCCGCGCCGCTTCAACGGCCAGTGGGTGATGGTCCATCGGCCGGTACCCCAGCGCGGTGGTGCCCACATGTGGCTGTCTTTTTCGGCCGATCTCCAGAACTGGGGCAGCCACACGCTGCTGCTGGAGGCGCGCGACGGGGCATGGTGGGACGCTGGCAAGATCGGGCTGGGCCCGCCACCGCTCGAGACCGAGCACGGCTGGCTGGTGATGTACCACGGTGTCAAGTCGACGGGCGATGGTCCCATCTATCGGTCGGGACTTGCGCTGCTGGACCTGGACGATCCCACCGAGGTGATCCGACGCACTGATGAGTGGGTCTTTGGCCCGAGCACGCCCTACGAGATGATCGGCGACGTGGGGCGCGTCGTGTTTCCGTGCGGCTGGACGCTCGATAAGGCCGCGGATCGACTGCTGCTCTATTACGGGGCCGCCGACACCTCAGTCGGTGCCGCGGTCGCGTCCTTCAGCGAGGTCCTTGAGCTCGTGCTGCGCTCACCCGATCCGCGCGCAGCCACCGGGCATATCCCGCCTCGTCAGCGCACCTGGGGCTAGATAAGCCTGGATGATCATCCCTTGAGTTGCTTCACTATCCCGGCGGCATCGTATTCGTGCCAGTGCTCGGCGATTCGGCCGTCCCGGACACGGAAGATGTGGATCTCGCCGACCGAGTACCCACGACCCGTCGGTTTGATCCCCTGAAAGTCCGCGATGGGCGTTGCCGATGACGTCACTCGAGCGACAACCTTGTCGTCTTCGGCGATGAGGTCATCGACTTGAAAAGTGACGTCCGACAGCGTGGCGCCCATCTTCTGGGCCATGCCTTTGAGGCCGGCCTTGGCATCTCCAGGGATGCGCCAGGTGTGCGATACGAAGTCATCGGCGACCAGATCGTCGACCGCTGTGGGGTCGAGCTCCTGCAGCACGGCGCGAATGAAGTTGCGGACGACTTCTTTGTTTCGATCAGTTTGTTCCATGCGCCGATTGTGGCCGTCCACCGATGGCAGGAATTCCCTTGTCCGACCGTCGGGGCGATGCACAAATCTCTCATTTAAGGTGAACTCATGCCAGAAGTGCTTTCAGCGGCCGCGCGCTCCTTGCTGGAGTCGGCGGCTGTGGCCACCATCGTGACGATCAACCCCGATGGCTCACCCAACCTGACCTCAGCCTGGGTGGGCCTCGACGGCGACGAGATCGTATTCGCCACACTGCCCGATCAGCGCAAGCTGCGCAACCTGCGGCGCGATCCGCGCATCGCCCTGGCGGTGCAGGGTGAGCGCGTCAACGAATGGGGGCTGCGTGAGTACCTCGCCATCGACGGCATCGCGCGGATCACTGAGGGTGGCGCGGCCGATATGCTGCAGCACCTCGCGCACACCTACCTTGGACCGGACGTGGTCTTTCCCGGTATGCCCAACCCACCGCCGGGCTACGTGACCCATGTCAAGATCGAGCGCATCCGCGGCATCGGGGATTGGAGCTAGGCTTCGAGCATGGCCCATGTGATCGATTACGTCGAAATCGCGGTAGGCGACATCGCGCAAGCGAAGGCGTTCTACGGCAGTGCCCTGGGCTGGGAATTCACCGACTACGGGCCTGATTACGCAGGCATCAAGCACCCCACGAACCCCGGTCAGGAATTCGGCGGGCTGACTACGTAGCCGCCTGCCAGCCGAGGCGATGGCGTCTTGGCGCTGTGTCGAACTGAAGATGCCGACGCCGCACTGGCGAGCGTCCTGGCCGTCGGCGGGCGCGTCCAGGTGGAGTTGCACGAATATCCCGGTGGGCGGCGGTTCACCTTCGCCGACCCGTGGGGCAACGTCCTCGGGGTGTATCAGCCTGTGGAATCTTCGCCGACGGTGCCGTAGGTAGCCCGACCGGACGGTCGGTAGGTCTGGATCATCACTCCGGACCCGAGCGACCGAGATTCGATCAGCTCCAGCTTGTGCGACGGGCCCCGTTCCGGAAAGAGTCGGAGGCCCTCGCCCACGATCACGGGGTAGACACGCAGGTTCAGCTCGTCGACCAGGTCACGCTCGAGCAGCCATTGGAGCAGCACGCCGCTGCCGTGCACCTGCAATTCGCCGCCAGGTCTCGCCTTGAGGGCGCGCACCTGTGCTTCGACGTCGCCGGTCACGACGTGGGTGTTCTGCCACGCGGGATCCTTGAGCGTGGTCGAGGGCACGTACTTGGGCAGGACGTTGATCCCGTGCGTGACCGCGTCGCCGCCATCGTGCTCCGGCCAATAGGCCGCCCAAATGTCCCATGTCTTGCGTCCCAGGAGCAGCGCGTCGGCGCGCCCGAACCACTCGAGGAGCCACGGCCACATCTGCTCACTGGCCGCCGCCGCGCTCCATCCGCCGCGGTCGAAGCCAAAACGGCGATCCTCGTCGGGCGCGCCGGGTCCCTGGTAGACGCCATCCAGGCTCAGGATCATGGACGCGGTCAGCTTCATGAGTTGGCAATTCTGGCCCGAACCAACCGGGTGCTCGAGTCCATTCTTGTCATCTCTCCTCTGGTAGTGCGCTTTCCAGTGCTTCGACGAGTTGGTCCGCATTTTGGCGACCGAAGACGAGCGGCGGGCGGATCTTGAGCGTACTGCTGTTACGGCCAGTCGTGCCAATGAGGACGTGGTGCTGACGCATGCCTTCCACTATCTCCTTCGTAGTGGCGGGATCCGGTTCCGTCGTCCCCGGGCGAACGATCTCGACGCCGATCGCCATGCCCACGGCGCGGACCTCCCCGATCAGCGGATGGCGCGGCGCGAGCTCATACAACTGTCCGGCCAGGTACTCCCCAACGGCGGCCGCGTTGTCAATGATGCGCTCGTCATCCATGACCTCGAGCACCGCCAGCGCCGCGGCCATTGCGACCGGGTTGCCGCCGAACGTGCTGAAGAACTCGCCCTCCGGTGAGAACCGCGCCGCCAGGTCGCGCCGCGTAATCACCGCAGCCACCGGCATACCGTTGCCCATCGGCTTGCCCACCGTGACGATGTCGGGCTCGATCCCCAGCCGCTGGTAGCCCCACATCGCGGCACCGGTCCGGCCGTGGCCAGACTGGACCTCGTCGGCGATCCACAGCGCGCCGGCGTCGTGCGTCCGACGAACGAGCTCCACGGCGAGGGAGGGCGACAGGTCGATGATGCCGTCGCTCGTCAGTACCGCGTCAAGGATGGCTGCTGCGGGCGGGTGGCCGGTCTCGGTCAGTTCGCGGACCGCGGCTTCGAATGACTCCAGGCTGTCGTCGGACCCGCGCAACGCGTCCGGCGGGCGCCAGGTGCGAACGTGCGCCGGCGCAGGCCCACTCGCCCACTCCTCCGGCGTCAGGTCGTGGATCGCGGAAGTTATGCCGTGGTATGCCCAGTCGGTCGCGATGCCGCCGCTCCCCCCAGTGGCGGTGCGGGCGATGCGCCAGGCGAGATCGTTTGCCTCCGAGCCCGAGTTGACGAACATGACCACATCCAGCGCGCCCCCGGTTGACGCGATCAGCCGCTCGGCTACCTCGAGCGCGGTCTCGTGCAGGTAGCGCATGTTGGTGTTGAGCCGCCGCGCCTGGCGGACGATCGCCTCGACCACGCGTGGATGCTCGTGGCCCACCACAGGGACGTTGTTGTAGGCATCGAGGTAGCGCCGGCCGTCGGCGTCGATCAGCCAGACGCCGTCGCCGCGCACGAGGTGCAGCGGCTCGCGATAGGTGAGGCCTGTCAGCGCCGGACCAAAGGCGTTCGACCGACGCTCCACCAGGGCACCGACCGTCCGCCCCTCCCCCGGCTCCAGGCCACCCAGCCTGCGCCGGACATCTTCCCAGCCGACCGACTCGAACAGCCGCAGGATCTTGACCGCCTGGCCCCGCAGATGCGGCATCAAACCATCCGGTTGCTCATACAGGGCGACGCGCGACGCCGGTATGACGATGCCCGCGCACATCCGCGCCGCGAGCAACTCGCCCACGATGCGCCGCTCGGCGGGTTCAAGCGGAGTGACCTTTTCGTATCCGTCGAGCGCCAGGCGCGCGGCCCGGAAGAACTCGTCGACGTCCTCCTCGCGACCGTCCACGACCGTTTCGAGAACCGCGGCGAGATCGACGACCAGCGCCGACCAGCTCGCGTCGCCGAAATCGATGATTCCGGTCACGTGCCCGGCCTCGTCGACGAGAGTGTTGGAGGCGCAGTGGTCGGTATGGATCACCTGGTGGCGGAGCGTGGGCCAGACCGGCGTGACCTCCTGCTCGTAGCGCCCAAGCGCGCGTTCCACCAGCCCGCGCACCTGCGTATCAGTGACCGCATCGAGCATCGGCCGCAGCAGCAGTGCGTGCTGCACGTCCCAGAGCATTACCCGTGCAGCCGACGGGTGCCAGAAGCCACGCAGCGCCCGACCCACTCGTGCCGCCATCGTGCCCCAGCCGCGCACGGCTTCGTCGCTCAGCGTGGAGCCGCGGACCGACGCCTCACCCGGCAGCCGGTCATACATTCGCGCCCAGTGCGTTGCCGCGCCGCGCTCAATCCTGGCGCGATACGAGGCTTGTTTGCCCGGCAGCGGCCATGGCAGGGCGACCGGCAGAGTCGGGTCCACCGCTGCAATCCGCTGAGCGGCCAGCGCCTCCATATCGAGCTGGTCGGTCGACTCGGCCGCATTGGAGATTTTGAGCACCGCCGGACGCCCGCCATCGATCAGGAAGGTTTGGTCGCGCTCGCTGTCGACTACGTGGGCGGAGCCTTCCACCTCAAACAGGTCGCCTGCTATGACCGCGGCCTCGTCCTCGGTGAATTCAGGGGGTTGCGTGGTTAGTACGCCGTCAGTGACAGCCTCCCTCATGCCGGACGACGTTAGCGGAACGGTGGCATTGGCGGTCAGGTGCCTGGTTGGGCCTCGCTCGGGAGGGGGAACCAGCGTAGGGCTTCGAAGTCGGGGTCAAGGTCGGGCTGGTCGATCGGTAGGTCCGTGCGCGCGGGCCCGGCCAAAAGGGTTTTGGCTTCCATGAGGTAGTCGGCCAAACGCGACGCAGGTTCGCGATGGCGATG
>JBDTVN010000065.1:0-7339 GCA_040007155.1 Chloroflexota bacterium | reverse complement strand
GACCTTCCGACGGGCGACGGCTGGCTCTTCGAACCCAAGTGGGACGGCTTCCGCGCGATCGTGTTTCGCGACGGCGATGAGACGTACATCCAGAGCCGCGACTTGAAGCCGCTCGACCGCTACTTCCCTGAACTGCCACCAGCGTTGAAGGCCAATCTGCCCGAGCGCTGCATCGTCGACGGCGAGATCGTGATCCCTGGGCCGGACGGCCTCGCGTTTGAGTCCCTTCTGCTGCGCATCCATCCGGCTGCGTCGCGCGTCAAGATGCTGGCCGAGCAAACGCCCGCCAGCTTCGTCGGCTGGGACCTGCTGGCGCTCGACGACAAGGACCTCCGCGCGACACCCCAGGGTGAGCGCCGGGCGCTGATCGAAAGGCATCTGAAGAAGGCACAGCCGCCCATCCACCTCACGCCGGCGACGACGGACCGAGAACTGGCCCGCGACTGGTTCAATCGCTTCGAGGGCGCCGGGCTCGACGGCGTCGTGGCCAAAGCGATCAATGCGCCTTATCAACCCGGTAAGCGAGCGATGCTGAAGATCAAGCACACGCGCACGGCGGACTGCGTAGTCGCGGGCTTCCGGTGGCACAAGAACGGGCCGCAGACGCACATCGGCTCGCTCTTGCTCGGGTTGTACGACGATGCAGGCGACCTGCATCACGTTGGCATCACGTCGTCGTTCACGTGGGACAAGCGCGCGGCTCTTGCGACAGAACTGGAGCCTTTGCGAAGGGACGCGCTTAAGGCCCACCCGTGGGCCGAATGGGCGGAGTGGGCAACCTACGGCGCTGCAGACGCGAGCGGCACGCGGATGCCCGGTGCGACGAGCCGCTGGAACCGCGGCAAGGACCTGTCATGGGAGCCACTCCGACTCGAGCGCATAGCCGAGGTCGCGTACGACCACCTACAGGGCGATCGGTTTCGGCACGCGACGACGTTCAAGCGTTGGCGGCCCGACAAGCAGCCTAAGGACTGTCGCTACGACCAGCTCGAGGAAACGGCCCCATATGAGCTCGCCAAGATCTTCGCTGCGGACTAGCAGGCTTACTGACGAACTGCGCCCGAAAACCGTGCGCCAGGTTCGCTAAACTCGGTCGAGGGGCTTGATCCGCCGGAGCACCGCTGGTGCCTCTGCCCACAAGGCGGGTCGCGCAGATTAGTCACAGGAGGAATACGTGGATCAGCAGCAACCACCGCCGCAGCCCCAAATGCCTGCGCAGCCACAATGGTCCCCGCCGCCGCAGCAGCCAACGGGCTGGGGCGGACCAGGCGCGATGGGACCGGCAGCGCGCCCCACCGGCGTCACCCTGGCTGCGATCTACCTGATCGTCATGGGCGCGCTCACGTCGTTGCTCGGCGGCTGCGCGGCAATTGGCGGTGCTGCGTTCGGGCAGCTCGGGTCAGGGACGGACACTTCGGGTGCATTCGGCGCCTTCGGGGCTGTGATTGCCGGCCTTGGAATCGTCATCTTGGTCATTGGGATCCTGGGGATCCTGGCCGGGGCCGGCGCGCTCGGCGGCAAGGGTTGGGGACGCTGGCTTGGAATCATCGTCAGCGTCATCTTCGCAATCCTGTTCATCCTCGGCGGAGTAGGGTCCCTCACGGCCAACAATGGAATGACCGGCGGAGTCGTGACTCTTGTTCTGGGCGTTTTGTATGCGCTCAGCGCCTGGGCGCTGATCAAGGCCAGCGCGTTTTTCGCCGCGCGGCGCTGATAGCCGATACTTCCGAATAGGAAGCGCCGACCGTCCGAAAGGTCGGTCGGCGTTTTTGTTCCCCCAGAGGTGGCGAGCGTGACCGACCAAGACGAAGAGACCAAAGAGCATCCGATCTACCCGGAGCCAGCCAATCCGACGACTCCGCCTACCGGAATGCCGGGCGAGGTCCAGCCACCTGGGCCGTTCCCGGGCGGCCCACTGCAGCCCCCGACCACGGTCAACAGGGTTCCGCCGACCCCTCCAAGCATGGCCCCGATCAACCCTGGCGGACCTTCGTTTCCGCAACCGTCGGGTCCGGGCTGGCAAGGCCAGAACCAGTGGCAGCAGCCCGCTTATGGCGCGCCCGCATACGGTCAACCGGGCAATGCCGAGGCGCCGGGCTGGGCGCCGACACAGCCGCAAGGCGCGCCGTTCTACAGGACGTCGGTCATGGTCGCTTTGGCCGCGTTGCTGTTGATCATCTTCGGACTGGCGCTGGCCGCGTTCGGCGGCTGGACTCTGACGCTCGGCCCAGACTTCACGCGCTTCATCCGCGACAACGACATCGCCATCTTCGGACGGCAAATCGATCGTGACACGCTGCGCACCGTGATGCAGCCCATGCCCGGCATCCTGATGGTCGTGGGCGTGCTCGAGCTGCTCGTCGGGGCGGTCATCCTTGCCCACCGTTCATGGGCACGCTGGCTGGGCGTTCTGCTTGCGCTGCTGGGCCTGGTGGTCAGCGTCGTCGTGCTCGGCGCTGTGCTCGCGCTGGTGCCGGGGACGTCCGTACAGCTGGTAGTCGCGGTGGCGCTGCTCATCGGTTATGGGTTCATCCTGCTGGCGCTGATCGCCGGCGGCGGCCACTTCAGGAAGCGCTACCCAGGCAACTAGCCCTTGGTCTCGTCCGCGTCCTTCTTGTTGCGCGTCTGATAGCTGGCCCATGGGTCGTAGTCGACCTCGAGCGGTTCCTGCTCAGGCCGCAACTCTTCGGGCACGTTCGACAGCCTGACGCGGATGCGCGTCCACGTCGTGGAGCGGCCGCGCATGGAGTCAACCAGGACATCGTCGGGACGCAGCTGCGCAGCCGCGTCGGGGTGGCGTGATTTCCAGCGCTCAAACCCGGCAAGCGCCTCGTCCTTTTTTGCCGCTCGGGCAATCTCGATGACCGGGATGGTGCTGCGCCTGTGGCCCGTGGGCGTCGGCGTCGAGGCGCGCGGCGACCCACCCAGGGCGGCGCGTTCCTCCGCGGCGCGTGTGATGCGCCGCTCCATCGCCGCGCGCGCTTTCTCGCGGTCAGCCTCCGCCCCGGGCGTGCTGTAGTCGGGAGTCGCACGGCGCTGGCGCGACGGCTGGACGCGCGGCGGCTCGCCTGTCTGCTTGCGGTAGTTGGGCGGCCACGGCGCGTCCCCATCACCGGCCGCTTCCTGCCGCGCAGACAGCTCGAGCAGCGCGTCAAGCGAGCCCACCGCCGCATCGATGCCCGCGCCGCGATCGCCGCGGGCTGCGTACAGCGCAGGCACAGTGGCCAGCGTGAAGTCGGCCGCCTCAACGGTGGGGACCTCGTCCCAGCCGAGAGGCATTGAGACGCGCGCATCGGGCAGCGGCCGGACGCTGTACGCCGACGCAACGGTGCGGTCTTTCGCGTTCTGGTTGTAGTCGAGGAACACGCCGTGGCGCTCCTCCTTCCACCACTTCGACGTGGCGATGTGAGGGGCACGGCGCTCAACTTCGCGCGCCAGTGCCAGCGCCGCGCGACGAACCTGGTCGAACGTCCAGTTGGGTGCGATGCGGACGTTGATGTGGATGCCGCGCGAGCCCGATGTCTTGGGCCAGCCCACCAGCCCGTGGTCGGTCAAGACCTCGTTCGCTACGAGCGCGACACGGCGGATGTCATCCCACGGGACGCCCGGCACGGGATCGAGATCGACGCGCAACTCATCGGGGTGATCGAGATCCTCGGCGCGGACTGGATGTGGGTTGAGATCGACGCAGCCCAGGTTGATGATCCACGCCAGTTGCGCAGCGTCCCTTAGAACGACTTCGTCTGCCGTGCGTCCAGACGGGAAGGAAAGCTCGACCGTCTCGATCCAATCCGGGCGCGACGCGGGAGCGCGCTTCTGGAAGAACGGTTCGCCATCGGCGCCGTCCACGAAGCGCTTCAAGGCCATCGGCCGGCCGCCGGCGCCGCGCAGCGCGCCGTCCGCGACCGCCATGTAATACGTCACGAGATCGCGCTTGGTATAGCCAGCTTGCGCAAAGAAGATCTTGTCAGGGTTGCTGATCGAAACGGTGCGCCCTGCAACCTCGATCAGCTCCGGCTTTTTGGCCACGGCCGGAGTCTAGACTCGCAAGCGTGGATGTCAGCGACGCGATCAGGACTGTGCGCGTTGTGCGCCGCTTCCGGGACGAGCCGATCGCTCAGGACGACATCACCGGCCGGTCGCGTCCGCCGAAAAGCGGCGGCCGAAAGCCGCTCATGGACCTTGTTTACTGGGACCGCTGGGGCGACACTTCTTCAACTGAGGGGTAATACCGGATTGTGAAGGAGAAAAGTTGATACGTGCCGCCCTAGCCGCTGGTGCCGTGTTGGCCATGGTCGTGCTAACTGGCTGCGGAGGCGGCGGTCCCGCCCTGACCCCGCAAGTCACCCCGTCGGGCGGCGTGCCACTGGGTGCCAATGACACGATCTTCTGCGGGGTATTCAACACCGGCACGGAGATCGTGATGAAGGACCTCCAGTTCGTACCGCCTGACGCGACCGTCGCGGTCAACGGCGAGGTCGACTGGAAGAACGAAGACAACACGACCCACGTGATCAAGTTCGACAGCGGAACTACCTGCGGCACGGTCATGAGCGGCCAGACCAAGAAGGTCCGCTTCAGCGCCGCCGGGCTCTATCCGTATCACTGCACGATCCACCCCGACATGAAGGGGACCATCACAGTCGAGTAGGCAATCCACCTGGGTGGGCCTACCGTAAGTTCGCAGGTGACCTTGCTGATGACTGGCGGCGAAAGGAGCTGGCTGTGCGTTTAGGTGTGACATTCGGCGCGATCATCGCGCTTGCCCTCGTAACTGGTTGCGGCGGCGGCAATCCCACGAACCCGCCAGCAGGCGCGTCGGCAACGCCGGCGTCGGCCTCAATCGTGTGCGGTGCGTCAGGCAGCGGCACGGCCGTGGCAATCGCGGACTTTGCCTTCAATCCTGCGAGTGCCAACACGACCGCGAATGGCTTCGTGACCTGGAATAACTCCGACGGCGCCACGCACACCGTGACCTTCGACAACGGCCCTGACTGCGGCAACGTGCCCGGTGGCGGGACCACCACGGCGCAGTTCAGTGTCGCCGGCAGTTATGCATACCACTGCAAGATTCATTCGACGATGCACGGCACGATCGTCGTCGCCTAGCGCCGGCGCGCGGCTGGGCTACCCGCGTTCGAAGCCGGACGCGGGCAGCGGCGGACAGCGCAGCGGCCTGTCCTCGCGGTAGCCCATCAGGTAATCGGCCTGGATGAGCGTGTGCAGCTGCGACGTTCCCTCGTAGATGACGGCCGCCTTGGAGTTGCGCAGGTAGCGCGCCACCGGGTACTCGTCCGAGTAGCCGTACGCGCCGTGAACCTGGATCGCGTCCATCGCTGATTGCACGGCGTGGTCGGTACAGAACCACTTGGCGAGCGAGGTCTCGCGCGTGTTGCGCATGCCGCGGTTCTTGAGCCACGCGGCCTGGCGGCACAGCAACCGACCGGCCTCGATGCCTGAATACATCTTCGCCAGCATCTGCTGCACGAGCTGGTGGCGGCCGATCTCCTGGCCGAAGGTCTGGCGCTCGTGCGCGTACTTGACGCTTGCATCGAGGCAGGCCTGAGCGAGCCCAACTGCACCGGAGGCCACCGTGAACCGGCCCTGGTCGATCGCGCTCATTGCGATCGTGAAGCCCTCGCCTTCTTCGCCTATACGGTTGGCCACAGGTACACGCACATCCTGAAACGTGAGCTCGCCGGTGTTGCCCGCCCAGATGCCCAGCTTGCCCTCGATCGAGCCGGTCGTGAAGCCGGCCATGCCGCGCTCGACGATGAACGCGGTAATGCCCTTGTGCTTCTTGGCGCGGTCCACTGTCGCGAACACGAGGAAGTGGTCGGCGATGTCGGCGAGCGAGATCCACATCTTGCTGCCGTTCAAAACGTACTCGTCACCGTCGCGCCGCGCGGTCGTGGCCAGCGCTGCGGCATCCGTGCCGACGCCCGGCTCGGTCAGGCCAAACGTGGCCAGCTTCTCGCCGCGGGCCTGCGGCACGAGAAAGCGCTGTTTCTGATCCTCGCTGCCCCATTGGAGCAGCGTCAGCGAGTTGAGCCCGACATGGACGCTCATCACCACGCGGAACGCCGTGTCGGCCCGTTCGAGCTCCTCGCACAGGATGCCAAAGGAGACGTAGTCCATCCCAGCGCCGCCGTACTCCTCGGGGATCGGCGCGCCCAGGAAGCCAAGCTCGCCGATACGCGCGAAAACCTCGCGGTGGACCTCATGCTTGGCGTCCCACTCGCGAATGTGCGGCTCGATCTCGTTCGCGGCGAAATCACGGACGGACGACTGGACGAGCTTGTTCTCGTCGGTGAGGGCGAAGTCGATCGGCATCAGCGCACCGTGACCGCGACGGTCTGGACACTGTTGTTGCCGAATCCGCCGGCGTTCCACGGTGCCTCGGGGGGCTGGACGTTCCCGACTGAGTCCGTGGCGCGACAAGACAGTTCGTGCTCGCCGGACTGCGGATGCCACGCGAAGGACCACGATCGCCACGCGAACGGACCGACCGGCTCACCCAGCGTGGCTTCCGACCACGATCCATCGACTCCGACATCCACCTTTGTGATCTCGGCCTGGCCCGACCATGCTCGGCCTCGAATCAAGTACGGACCAGCAGAGACGATCCGGTGGCGACTGAAGTAGTCAGGGATGCCGGGCGGGATCATCAGTGCACGCGGCCGCATGCGCTTTACGGGCTCACCGACATCTGCCTGCGTCGCTCGATATCGATAGGAGACCATCTGGTAGCCCTCGAACGGCTGGGTGACAGTTCGGATCGAGGTCAACCACTTCACGCTCGTCATCCCGTACCAACCCGGCACGATGAGCCTCAGCGGAAAACCGTGCTGCGGCTCCAACGGTCGGCCGTTCATCTCGTAGGCGAGGAGTACCTCAGGGCGTTGCGCCTCCTCCAGGGTCAGACTTCGTTCGTAGAACTGCTCGATGCCGCCCTGAAAGCCCGGATCCGCTCCGGTGAACACGATCTCCGCCGCGTTCTTCGGTAAGCCCGCTCTTTGGAGGATCGGCCAAAGACTCGTTCCCGACCACTCAGCAGTGCCTATCGCCTCGTTCAGCCACGGGGTGCTCAGGGGCCGAGGACTTAATCGCGCCCGTCCATTACCGGCGCACTCCATAGTTACCGGGAGAGTTGTTCGTGGGAGGTCACGTACCTCGGCGTACGTCATTTCGACTGGATGTTTGACCCCACTGATCGTCAGGCGCCACTCATCAGGATCGATCAGCGGCACATCGAAGTGGATGAGGAGGTAGTGCATCCCGACCGGCGTGATGTCGTAGCGCAGCGCTTCGAGCGGCATGCCGCGATTGCGCGTCGCCA
>JBDTVN010000064.1:0-7435 GCA_040007155.1 Chloroflexota bacterium | reverse complement strand
GGTCGGGCTGGACCGGGAAGCCCAGCTCCTCGAGGCGGTCGAGTGCCTGGGCCTGCGTGGTAACCGCGTCCTGCTCGACGAGGACATAGAACCACGCCGCGAGCCGCCGACTGGCAGTGACATTTGGGTCGACCTGGCGCAATGACCCGGCGCCCGAGTTGCGCGGGTTGGCGTAAAGCGGCAGGCCAGCCTCCTCGCGCTCCCCGTTGATGCGTGCGAACTCGGCCTTGGGCATGTAAACCTCGCCGCGCACCTCGACGTTGACCGGCTGCGTCAACGTCTTGGGGACGGACTCGATCGTGCGCAGGTTCGCGGTCACGTCCTCGCCGGTCGTGCCGTCGCCGCGCGTGGCGCCCTGCACAAAGCGGCCGCGGACATACCTGAGGCTGATCGCCAGGCCGTCGATCTTGAGCTCACAGACGTAACGCAGCTTGGCATCCGCGTCCTCGTCGGGCATGTCGAGCAAGCGCCGCGCGCGGGCATCAAACGCGCGCAGCTCGTCGAATGAGAACGCGTTGTTGAGCGACAGCATGGGCGTGGAGTGCTTGACCTCAGCCAGAGCGCCGGACGGCGCGCCACCGACGCGCTGCGTGGGCGAATCGGGCGTCACCAGGTCGGGCTGCGCCTCTTCGAGCTCGACCAGCTCGCGGTAGAGCGCGTCGTACTCGGCGTCACTTATCTCCGGCGCGTCCAGCTCGTGGTACTGCTTGCTGGCGCGCAAGAGCTGTTCGCGCAGCTCAGCCGCTCGGGCCGCGGCCTTGTCCTGAGTCACGGCCCGAGCATATCCGCGGCGACGCTAGCGGTTGCGAACGCTAATGTTGCCGGCCACCAGGCCGAACATGTCGCTCGATTCGATCGCTGTGTACGGGTCGCCACAGACCTGATCGAGTGTCTGGCCGCCGCCCAGATAATCGGCCTCGGTGGCCCAAACGACCTTCGACATCGTGTCGGGCGCGGGGAACGCCCGGTGGTTTCGTCCAAGTCCATGGACTACCGCTACGAAGTACAGCGGATCCTGCCCTGGCGAGTAGGTCGTGGGATCCGCGTCACCGAAGCCGCGCGTGATCCGGCCGACCAACGTCGCCCAGTGACCGGGCGAGAGGGCGAGACATGTGATTGTGCCGGTGAAACTGGCGTAGCCAAAGTCGATCGTGAACCAGCCGTAGGGGTTTTCACCATTCCGGCCGCTGTGGGCGTCAAACGAGAAGTTGCCGACGGTACATCCGTCATCACACGACGGCGCCCTTGTTCCAAACCCAGCCACTCTGTCGCCCGATGCTGCGCTCACCACCGGCGCGAAGACAAGAATGCTCGCGAGGGCGAACAAGACCGAAATGAATGACCGCTTCCTCATGGGAGCCTCCCTTTCCAGCCGCGCCGTGACAGGGCCGGCGCCTCTGCTGTTGGCCACATCATGGGCTGCTGCAGCGAGCTGTGCGCATGGACTTGCGGCCGCGGATCAGCCTTCGATGAGCTCCAGGTTCGCGAATGAGGCGAGCAGCTTCTTCACGCCGCGCTCCGGGAATGCGACTGTGACCTCTTCATCGTCGCGCGTCAGCCGCGAAGTCACAACAGAGCCCTCGCCGAACGCCGAATGGCGGACGCGGTCACCGTCACGGAAGCGGCGCTCGCCGGGGACCACGGGCCTCTCGGCCACGACTGGTTTTGGCGGCGCGACCTGCGGAGCGTCGCTCTGCCCGTAGTAAGACGCGCGTTTCGCGGCCAGATCGCGTGACGGCCGGAAGGTTTCGCCCTCACGCGGTGCGCCGACTGGCGGTGTGTAGCCCCCACCCGGCGGCAGGATGCGCTGACTCGCCGGGGTGGCCACGCCACCCCACTGGCCACGCCGCCCGACCAGCCGCGAGCCGCCACGCGGCCCGAGGATGTTGCCCAGGTCGTAGCCCTGTGTGCCCTGCCGTTCGTCGGCCGGTCGCTGGTCGTCGTCGGAGAAGCCCTCGTCCGGCGCCACGAGTCGGGGACCGTGCATCAGGTCGGCCGGAATCTCGAGCAGGAAGCGCGACGGGATCGAGAAGCCGCCGCGGCCCCACGTCGCCCGCGTCGCTGCATGGGTCAGGTACAGCCGATGCCGCGCGCGCGTCAGTCCGACGTAGGCCAGGCGCCGTTCCTCCTCCATCTGGCGTTGGTCATCCAGCGCTCGCGAATGAGGGAAGACGCCCTCTTCCAAGCCGGTGATGAAGACCGCGTCGAACTCGAGCCCTTTGGCCGCGTGCATCGTGATCAGCGTGACCGCGTCGGAGTCCTTCTCGTACGAGTCCTGATCGGCGACGAGAGCCGTCTCCTCGAGCAGGCGGTCGACCGCGTCGTCGGGATCGAGATCTGTATACCGGGTGACCACTTCGCGCAGCTCGAGCAGGTTGGCCCAGCGGTCCTCGCCTTCCTGCGATCCGTCGGCCAGCATCTGGCGGTAGCCGGACTTCTCCAGGACGTCGTCGAGCAGATCAGGCAGGTCGAGCACCCCGACGCGTTGTCGGAGCGAGGTGATCATTTCGACGAAGCTGGCGATGGCCGACCGGGTCCGATTACCGCCATCCTCGCGACGCGACAGCTCTACCAGGGCAACCCAGACATTGCCGGCGCGCTTGGCCGCCTCCTCGCGCACCGTCGCGATCGTTTTCTCACCAATGCCGCGCGCTGGGACGTTGATGATTCGCTCATATGCCGCCGCGTCGTAGTCGCTGCGCATGACGCGCAGGTAGGCGAGCGCGTCCTTGACCTCACGCCGCTGGTAGAAGCGCGTGCCACCGACCAACTGGTAGCGCAGGCCGTAGCGCAGGAACGCTTCTTCAATCGCGCGGCTCTGGGCATTGGTGCGGTACATGATCGCGATGTCTCTGAGCGAGAAGCGGCGGTCGTCGCCCTCGTCGGCGCGCCGGGCGAGGAACGAGCCGCCGGCGCCGCGACCACCGACGAGCGCCTCGACCTGGCGCGCCACCCACTCCGCTTCCTCGTCCTCCGAGCCAGCCTCGAACCGTTCGATCTGGACGCCGCGCGGGTTTTCCGTCCAAAGCTTCTTGTCCTTGCGCGCCTCATTGCGCGAAACGACGGAATGAGCCGCGTCGAGGATGAGCTGGGTCGAGCGGTAGTTCTGCTCGAGCTTGACGACCGTCGCGTTGGGATAGTCGCGCTCAAAGTCGAGGATGTTGCGTAGGTCGGCGCCGCGCCACGAGTAGATCGATTGGTCGTCGTCGCCCACTACGGCGACGTTCTTGCGCTGGCCGGCGAGCAGGCGGATCCACAGGTATTGAGCGCGGTTCGTGTCCTGGTACTCGTCCACGTGCAGGTAGCGCCAGCGATCGTTGTAGTGGGCGAGTACGCCCGGCGACTGCTCCAAGAGCCGCACCGCCTCGTTGAGCAGATCGTCGAAGTCCAGGGCGCCCTGCTCCTTCAGGCGCGCCTGATAGCGCTCAAACGCCTTGGCCGCGACCTCCTCGTGGTAGCCGCTCGCCGCTGCGGCCGCTTGCTCCGGATTCAGCAGATCGTTCTTCCACTTGCCGATCTGGCTGAGGATTGCCTGCGGTTTCAGCTCACTCGAGCCAACCTGCTCGAGATTGCGCATGACGAGCTTCATCGTCGAGGTCTGGTCGTCGACGTCGTAGATGGTGAAGCGCGGGTCGATGCCGATGGCGCTGCCGTCGCGCCGCAGAACGCGGGCACACAGCGCATGGAAGGTGCCCATCGCGACGTCGCGCGCCGGCTCGCCGACAAGCGCCAGGATGCGGGCGCGCATCTCAGCCGCGGCCTTGTTGGTGAACGTCACGGCCAGGATCTGCCAAGGCTTCACGTTCTTGACGCCGATCAGGTACGCGACGCGATGCGCCAGGACGCGCGTCTTGCCGCTGCCGGCGCCGGCCAGGATAAGCAGCGGTCCTTCAGTGGTCGTGACCGCGCGCGCCTGCTCGGGGTTGAGGCGCGACACGATGTTCGCGGCGAGGGCGTTGCGGTCGGCCTGGGCGGCTTGGTCAGCTTCCTTTGACCGCGGCTTTGCAGCGACCCGTGTCGCTACGTTGGTGACGGGCGAAAAGAAGTCAGCCGCGTGCGGCGCCGCGTCGAGCACGTCCTGTCCCGCCTGTGTCCTGCGGCGAGACTGTGCCCGTGGGTCGGGGGCCTCTTCGGCTCGCTCGAGGTCCTCACCCGGGGGCGTGTCCGGCAGCGGCGGCAGCTCGGGTTCGAGGGGTCGATCGGGCGCCTGCTTCACTCCGGCCGATGCTACCGCTAATGGGCGGCCCTGCCGAATTGAAGCCCCTTGGCAGCGGCTCTACGTCGACTGTTCAGACGGGCAGGTCCCGATGTCGATTAGTTGTCGAGGGTCTCGTAGCCCCGCTGGTACACGCACGGCGGGAAGCCCCCGTGGCCAGCGACCAGCGACGCAAGCCTTACCCACAGGCGCGTGTCAGGGTTCTTGTAGCTGACGCGGACGAGCGACTTGGGCTTGGCCCAGTGCTCCCACGTCCGGTAGATCGAGCCAGCGGCTACCCACTTGGTCCTTACATGGACGCCGTGGGTATTCCCCCATATGAGACGGAAGCGTATGGCTACGTTGCTGCCGGTGTTGTCGAAGACGCCGTAGTAGGACGCGCCGCAGGGACCACCGATCGACCCTTCGGGGTTAGCAAAGGTGACCTCAAGCGTGGTCGTCACGTTGAGCGCGCCGGTATTCACATCAATTTCGCCCTGGCTGGTGATGATCACCTTCGCATCGGCGCCGAGATTCGCAGCCTCTTGCAACAGAGCCCTGCTGGCCGCGTCGATCACTTCCTCGGGCAGCGTCCCGAGGCCGACGGCGATGTTGGTTTCACTCATAACCACCGTGCCGCTCACGGAAGTCGCCGCCGTGAAGCTTTGTGGGAAGCCGAATTCGAGGTTGATATTGAGATGTAGGGTCGCGTTCGCGCCGGTCGCCGCAGCGTTGCCCAAGATGGCCCACAGGCCCGGCTCGGTCGCTGCAACCGCATAAGGCGTGGCGACGCGGCCAGCAGTGATATAGACGCTGTTCTCTGGATCGTTCTCGGGGTCACCATAGACAGCCACCGCTCCGCTGACCGAACCGCTGGCAGCGTAGTGCATCTCGGTGATGACGCCTGACTCGAGGGTTAGGCTGAGGCATGTCGGCGCACCGCTCAACTCGCTGATGTTGGCAGGCACTGGAGCCCCGGCGGCAATCACGAACAGGTCGCCGCTCAAGCCCGCTGCGGCACTTGCGCCAAACTCGATGCTGCCCGGGTTATCGGCATCCGGGGCTACATACTCGAAGAAGCCGCACTCGACGCTGCCCTCAGAAGCCGCCTGACCCACTCCGGCGGGAAAGGCCACCATCGACAGTGCGAGCAAGACCGCAGACAACCAACGCTTTGAGAGCAATTGAAACCGCCGTGGTGATAGACCGGTGCAGGGCCGGGTCTGTTGGGACCGTATTGGTGGGCTCGGGTGATATTCACCGGCCTAACGGTCAGGGATCAGTCGCCCATAGTCCTATGCGCGATCGGCTACGCGGGAGCACGCGGTCTGCGGGAAATCAGCGAGGGTCACGTCTCGAAATGAGAGCCGCTGGTAGCAATCTTGGCAGCATAAGAGCCGGGCATCCGCGGACGGATGACCCGGCTCTCTGCCAGTTCTGAGCGTGACTCCCGCTGGCGGGGAGCCGACGGACGCTCAAGGACGCTCTAGTAGTCCATGTCGTCGTGGCCGTGACCGGCCCCGCCGCCTGATTCCTTCTTCTCTGGCTTGTCGGTTATGAGCGTCTCGGTCGTCAGCACCATGCCGGCGATCGACGCCGCGTGCTGCAGCGCCGAGCGCGTGACCTTGGCCGCGTCAACGATGCCTTTGTCGAACATGTTGACGTACTCGCCCTTGAGAGCGTCGAAGCCCTCGCCGACCTTCTGGAGCTTCACCGCCGAGACGATGACTGAGCCTTCCTGGCCGGCGTTCTCGGCGATCTGGCGCAACGGCGCTTCGAGCGCGCGGCGAACAATGGCCACGCCGATGGCCTCATCGCCTTCGAGCTTGAGCGCGTCGAGCGCGGGGATCGCCTGGAGCAGAGCGGTGCCACCGCCGGCGACGATGCCCTCCTCGACCGCCGCGCGGGTGGTCGAAAGAGCGTCTTCGATGCGGTGCTTCTTTTCCTTGAGCTCGACTTCTGTCGCGGCGCCGACCTTGATCACGGCGACTCCACCGGCGAGCTTGGCCAGGCGCTCCTGGAGCTTCTCGCGGTCGTAGTCGGAGGTGGTCTCCTCGACCTGCGCCTTGATCTGGGTCATGCGCGCCTTGATCTCGTCGGGCTTGCCGCCACCGTCGACGATCGTCGTGTCGTCCTTGGTCGCAACCACGCGCCGAGCGTTGCCGAAGTCCTCAGCGGTGACTGAGTCGAGCTTGCGCCCGAGCTCCTCGCTGATGACCTGGGCACCCGAGAGGATGGCCATGTCGCGCAGCATCTCTTTGCGCCGATCGCCAAAGCCGGGGGCCTTGACGGCGAGCACGGAGATGGTGCCCTTGAGCTTGTTGACGACCAGCGTTGCCAGTGCCTCGCCGTCGACATCCTCGGCGACGATGAGCAGCGGGCGGCCGAGGCCAACGGCTTTCTCCAACGCCGGGATCAGCTCCTGGATGCTGGAAATCTTCTTGTCGGTGATGAGGATGGCGGCGTTCTCGAGAACAGTCTCCATCCGATCGGGGTTGGTCACGAAGTAGGCCGAGATATAACCCCGGTCGAACTGCATGCCCTCGGTGTATTCCTTTTCGAGGCCGAGCGACTGGCCCTCCTCGACGGTGATGACGCCGTCCTTGCCGACCTTGTCCATCACCTCGGCAATGGTCTCCCCGACCTCGGGATCAGCGGCACTGATGGCCGCGACCGCGCTGATCTGCTCACGGTTGTCGACTGGGCGCGAGTTCTTCTTGAGCTCGGCGACGATCGCCTCGACGGCCTTGTCCATGCCGCGCTTCAGGATCATCGGGTTTGCGCCCGCGGTGACGTTCTTCAGGCCTTCAGTGACGAGCGCCTGGCCGAGCACCACCGCGGTCGTCGTGCCGTCGCCGGCGACGTCGTCGGTCTTGGTCGCGACTTCCTTGAGAAGCTGCGCGCCCATGTTCTCGAACGGGTCCTCGAGCTCGATATCGCGCGCGATGGTGACACCGTCGTTGGTGATCGTCGGAGCGCCGAATTTCTTGTCGAGGACGACGTTGCGGCCCTTGGGACCGAGCGTGACCTTGACCGCGTCGGCGAGACGATCGACGCCGCGCTTCAGCGAGCGCCGCGCGGTTTCGTCAAAGATGAGTTGCTTGGCCATTGGTTATGCGTTCTCCACGATGGCCAGAATGTCCTTCTGGCTAACGATCAGGAGCTCCTCGCCCTCGATCTTGAATTCGGTCCCGGCGTACTTCGCGTAGAGCACGACATCGCCTTCCTTGACGTCCATCG
>JBDTVN010000063.1:0-7545 GCA_040007155.1 Chloroflexota bacterium | reverse complement strand
GTGGAACGCGATGTATGGCTGGTAGTCCATCTTGTAGATGTGATCGCCGGCCAGCACCAGCACGACGTCGCCAGGTTGCTGGCGAATCATGTCGATGTTGAGCAGCACCGCGTCAGCTGTGCCGCGATACCACTCCGATTGGCGGCCGCGCGCGATGTACGGCTGGAGCATGTGAATGCCGCGAATGTTGCGGTCAAGGTCCCACGGCCGCCCCGCGCCAATGTGATCGTTGAGAGAGCGCGGGTTGTACTGGGTCAGGATAAGGACGTTGTCGATGTCAGAGTTCACGCAATTCGACAACGTGAAATCGATGATCCGGTACTTGCCCGCAAACGGAACAGCCGGCTTCGCGCGGACGGCCGACAGGATCGACAGGCGCTCGCCCTCGCCGCCGGCAAGCACGACTGCTGTGACGCGCTTCACGCGCGGATGCTACACGCGCTCATTTGCCCGGCTCCCGGGCGCGCGCCTAATCAGCGCAGCGGCGGAGTGGTGCTCGGCATGTATTTGGTGGGGTCGACGCCGCGGTGATAGAGCCACACTCCGAAGTGAAGATGTGGTCCGGTCGCCCGACCGGTCATGCCCATCAACCCGATCAGCTGTCCCTCGACGACGTGCCTACCCCTGGCGACGCCCTGCATGGCGCGCGCCTGGAGATGGACGTAGATCGTCTTGATGCCATTGCCATGGCTGATGATCACGACCCACGCCCGGTCCGTGCCGTGGTACCACGGCTCGCGGCCCACGTAGGCGATCGTCCCATCCGCGGCGGCGCGAACGGGCGTGCCGCTCTTGTTGGCGATGTCAATGCCCGCGTGGAAATGGGCGCAGTCGCCGCGCCGCGGCTCCATCTTGAAGCCGGTGCAGCCATAACCTTGGGTCTCGTGGCCGACTGTGGGCCAGTTCATGTAAGGCGCGGAGCGCGCTGTCGCGGACAGTGGCATCAGCGCGGCGAGAAGCCCGAGCACGATGAGCCCGCTGACAACGAAACGACGAACCCTGGAAACCACGGCACTCTCCAAAGCGATCCCCCGAGACCGACTGGGGTCGGCCTCCCTCGCGTGGTGCATCGTAAGCCACGTGTCCATATCCACAACAGACCTCACATGAGCACCGCGATGAATCCGGCGATGATCAGCACCGGTCCGAACGGCACGGCCGACTTCAGTGAGAGGCGGCGCAGGGCAATCAGCACGATGAGGACGGCCGAAAAACCGATGCTCGCGGCCAGGATCCCGACGAAGACGTTGGAGACACCCGACATGAGGCCGACCGATACGGCCAGCTTCAGATCACCCGCGCCCAGATCGCCATGCAAAAGCCGATCCGACACGAACAGAAAGATGGGCAAACCTGCTGCGGCGGCCAAACCGCTGGCGATGCCGAGCGATTTGTCGGCCAGCGGCGGCGCCCAGACGGCAGCGAGGACTACGCCGCAGAAAACGATGAGCGGCAGGGTAATGAGGTCCGGCAACAGCTTCTGGTCGAGATCGGTCGCGAACAGCACGAGCAGCGCCGCGCAGTAGACGGCGACGATGGCCAGGTCACGCGGCGCGGTCCAGCGCGTGGCGATCGCGTAGCCCACGACACCCCCCACCAGGGCGACGACGAGCGTCCGCCAATCCGGCCAGTGGCGCCGGTAATCCTCTTCGTGGTCGGGCCAGCGCGTCGACAACCAGTCGGCTGCAACACCGAGCACTACCCCGATGGCTGCTGCGACCAGTGCGATGGCGCTCATGGCAGGGTCGTATCAGTCGGTGCCTGCGTCTCGAGCGGCGCGGTGTCCGTCCCCTGGCCGCCCGTCTTTGCGTCGCTCACGGCCTCGAGCGCGTCGTTGATGACGCCGTGCGACTTATCCATCGCGAGCAGCTCGTCGGCAATGGGCAGGCCACAGGTCTCGCCGACGATCACGATCAGCACGCCGTTGTCGGCGGGCAGCGCCGCTTGCGCCTGGCTGACCGCGTTGGTCAGGGCCGTGAACTGATCTGTTGCTTGAGCGCCGCCGTCGGCGAGGTACTGGTACAGCGCGACCAGCGCCGCGTCGTAAACCCGGTCGCGCGCAACGAGGTCGTCGAGCGTCGAGACGTCCCCGGTCAGGGCGAGTTGGTCGCGTGCGGTGCCAACGCTCAAGAGTGCTTGCGCGACGGAGTCATTGAGCAGTGCCAGCGCATCGGTAAAGCGGCTGTCGCGGCCGGCCTGGGTCGCCTGGAATGTCGCTTGGTCGTGACCGTCGAGACCCTCGAGGACGGAGATCACGTAGTGACCGGTGGTCGCCAGGGCGTTCCACTCGGTTGAGAGATCCTCCGTGGCAGCGATGGCGGTGTCGATCTGGTCGAACAGGCCGACGATTGCCGGACCCAGCCGCCAGCGATCGACCGACGCATGGGCTCGGTTTTCGGTATCGCGCAGGCCGATCGCAAGTGTCGCGATGGCAGCTGAGGTCTGGTCGCCGGCGGCGAGCGCTGATGCCGCCCCGGCGCGGTCCAGCGCCTGCAGGCTGCCCAGCACATTTCGACCCGCGCTGGCAAGGTCGGCGGCGCCCGCTTGAACAGTGTCCAGGTCGGCCGTCATGAGGTCGATCCAGGGTTGTGCCGCCGTGTCGGCGCGATAGGTGAGCTCGGGCCGCTGGACAGGGTTGCCCGGCCGATCCGCTCCTACTGCGAGGCCCGCTCCGCCGAGCGCGGCGAGCACCAAAACGAGCGTCCACCACAGTTGGAGCCGGAGCGTGCGTGGCGGTTCGGGCGGCCTATTGGCTGAGGCTGGGACGACCATCAACCTGAGTCTATGTCGGTCAGAGGGCGGTTCGCTGCCGTACGATCGGGTTATGGGTGGTCATGACCTGCTCTTACGTATGCCCAAAGCTGAGCTGCACCTCCACCTCGACGGCTCTGTGCGACCCGCGACAGCACTCGAGCTCGCGCGCGAGCGCGGTCTCGACGAGGGCATGGATCTTGGCGCGATGACCGCGCGGCTGCAAGCTCCGCCGCAGGTGAGCGACCAGGCCGAGTTGCTGGCAGCCTTCGACCTGCCGATCGCGATCATGCAGGACGCCGAAGCGCTCTACCGGACCGCGTACGAGTTGGTCGAGGACGTCGCCAGCGATGGCACACGCTACGCCGAGGTCCGCTGGGGACCGTTGCTCCACGTACAGAGCGGCCTGGGACTCGACGAGGGCATCGCGGCGGTTGCGGCAGGCACGCGCGATGGAGCGGCCGCGACCGGAGTCGTTGTGCGACTCATTGCCGTGGCGCTGCGCTCCCATCCGCCCGACGCGAACGCGGTGATGGCGCGGACCGCAGCTGAGTTCATCGGCCAGGGGCTGACGGGCTTCGACCTCGCGGGGCCGGAAGAGGCATATCCCGATCCACTCGTTCACGCGCGTGCCTTTGATATCGCGCGCCAGGCGGGCCTTGGGATCACGATCCATGCCGGCGAGTGGGGCGGCGCGGCACAGGTCAGACGCGCCCTCCAGGTCCGCCCGACGCGCATCGCCCACGGCGCGACCGCAGCAGCCGACCCTTCACTGCTCGATGAGCTGCGCGCACGCGACGTCACCCTGGACGTGTGCCCCACGAGCAATGTCCAGGCTTCCATCTTTCCGACTTTGGCCGACTTCCCACTTGCCGACCTACTCCGGGCGGGCGTCCCGACCACGCTTTCGACCGATGACCGGACCGTCTCCGACCTCACGCTCGTGCGCGAGTACGAGCGCGTCACCGATGTCCTGGGTGTGGGCGTACGCGACCTGTGGGCGATGAACCTGCACGCCCTGCGCGTCTGCTTTCTGCAGCACGACGAGGCCGCCCGGGCCGGTCTGATCACCGAATTCGAGGACTTCGCCGCTGGTGAGCCGCTCCTCGCCGGCCCCGGCTGACCCGCGGCGCACGGCGCACGGCGCACGGCGCACGGCGCACGGCGATCCGATTGTGGGCCCTGCCCACCACCGCGACGAAGTCGATCCTCTGCGGCCATGCCCCCGCCCGGCGGCTCCGTTTCCGCGCCCGGCGGCACCGTTTTGTGTTCTCTGGACACCGAATGTCGCCATGTCGGTCACCAGGGCGCTCCTGATCCTCAGATTCCGGCTGGGTGGTGTCACCTGCCCACACTCAGATGAGGACGATGCCTGTCAGGGGGTGCTCACCTCGCCTCAATGTGGCCAGCAATGTTGCCGTCCGGTGGCGGGGCAGCTCGGCGAGCAAGTCCGCGAACTCGGCCAAGATGCGGCGGTTGGCGCGCGTGTCGGCCACGACAACCACGAAGTGGTCGACCGGATCGTCACGCCGCTTCAGGTTCCACCGGCGCTGCTGGGCCTGGAGGTCATACAGCTTGGTCTCGAACTCGAAGCCGGTCCGCTCAGCGAGCCCAGTGACCACCAGGTCCCAGCCGCGCTGGTCGTGGGAGCCACCCTGGCGCGTGATAGGCACCTCCATTTGCCAGCGGAGCGGCAGGCCAACCGCGGCAATCACCCTCTGCTCGCGCTTCGCTTGCCCGGCATCGCGCACTGACCAGCCCCCCGGATATGCGCGCAGGCTCAGGTCCAGCCCCAGTACCGCGCCGGCGCGGTACGCAACCGACACTGATAGCCGAGTCAACTTGCCAGCCTCAATTCGACTGTAGTCGGCGCGATCTATCCGCGCCGCCTCGGCCACCGCGCGCTGACTCAGGCCGAGCCGGAGTCGGGCGTGACGGAACTCTTCGCCCGTATCCATCAGTGCCTTGGTCGCGCGCCGCGCGCCACGGTCGTACAGCCGCTCCACCGTTGGCACGCAGCCAATCTGACGCTTGCGACTTATCGGGCTCTTATCTGGGAAAAGCCTTAGCCCGCGGACAGCTCCTGCAGTGCGGCTTCGAGCTCCCGGGCGTTACGCGCAACACGAGTTGGCTTGATGTCAGGGTGGCGCGCGACGTCCTCTTCGCTGGTGACGCCGGTGAGCATCAACACCGACCGCGCCCCAACCCTGTTCGCGGCACGGATGTCGGTCGTGAGGCTGTCACCGATCACGATGGCGTCCTTCAGCGGCAGACCGGCGATTTCGGCGGCAGCTTCGAAGAGCCG
The DNA here is from genome assembly GCA_040007155.1 of Chloroflexota bacterium. Taxonomy (GTDB): domain Bacteria; phylum Chloroflexota; class Limnocylindria; order Limnocylindrales; family CSP1-4; genus JALYGJ01. The sequence goes on along the minus strand of JBDTVN010000063.1, from coordinate 2,489 downwards.
CGGCTCGGGCTTGCCGACGACGAGGTCCGGTTCGCGCTGAGCGGCCGCAGCGACGGCAGCGACCATCGCGCCGGCTCCGGCAAGAAATGCGCCGTCGGGTCCGGGATAAACCGGGTCACGGTTCGTGGCGACGAAGAGCGCTCCACGGCGGACGACTTCAACGGCTGTTGATAGGCGCTTGTAGGTAATGCTCATGTCGACCCCGACCGCGAGGACGTCGGGCGCCGCGGCAAGACCCAACGGAGTCGGTTGCACAGTCTTGATGCCCACATCGCGCAGCTCGCGCGCCAGGCCGGGTCCACCGAACACCATCGCGACGCGTGGCTTGGGATTGCGCTCGGCGAGCAGGACCGCCGTGGCCCGTGCCGCGGTGACGATGCTGTCCCAACCATGAGCGAGGGGCACGTTGTGTCCTTCGAGGCGGGTCCGGTAGTCCGCGCGATGCAAGCGCGAGTTGTTGGTCACGTACATGACCGTGTCGCCGGCCCTGGCGCGGCGAGTGAGGACGGCCGCAACACCGGGCACGGCCTGTGTGCCGCGATAAACGACGCCGTCTAGATCAACCAGGAGGAGCACACAAGGATGTTACGGGGACGGAACCCGCGCTCAGTGACGCCCGCACCAATTGCCGATGGGCGCCTGCCAGGACGGTTGGCCGGCGCGGGTGACGAAGATCTCGATGGGTACGTCACCGCTGCAGCCGAGGAGGTCGTTGCCGTCGAATACCAGCATGCCCTGCCCATTGCCTGCATCGACGTATATCGCCCAGCCTCGTAGACCGATGGGCACCTCGACCACAACCTGGGTTCGCGCACCGGGTGCGATCAAGGCCGGTGTTGCGCTGCCCACTATCACGCCGCTCGCCTCGTTGACGACTTTCAGAGCGGCCGCGACCGGGCTGTCGTTCGTGACCGGGAAGCGCAACACGACCGCGTTTGAGGCCGGTCGGTCGAGGCAGCCGACTACGAGCCAAACGAGTCCGATTGCCAGCACAACCGACTTCAACCTCACGGCGACAATGGTCGCGCATGTATGGCTCGCCGTTCGCCGCAATCGAAGTGCTGCTGATTGACGGCAACAACCTGCTCCATCGTCGGTCGGGCGACGCCGGCGAGGGCGCATTGCGCGGCTTGCTGCCTCGCCTCAATGCGGCGATCCCGCAGCAGATCAACACGATCGTGATGCTCGACGGCTACGCCGCGCAGCGCAGTGCCCGCGCCCAACGGATCCGCCACAACCTCGAGCTTCGCCATGCGGGCTCGCGCTCCGCCGACGACGCGCTCCTGGCCCTGATAAGCGACACACCTATTGGTGCGCGCGCGATGACGACGCTCGTCACCGACGATCGCGCCCTGACCGAAAAGGCGCGCCACCTGGGTTGCCACACGTTCCGGCTCGACTGGCTCGAGGCGCTACTGAACCCGACCCAGCCAACGCAGGGCCAGGCGCGACCCGTGTCGCTGGGCAACCGCCGTCCGCCCCGGCGCTAGAATTCGGTCCAATGCCACCCGCACCGGTCGATCCCTGGACTGGGTTCCTGCAATGGCTCTCGACCATCCTGATCCCGGACTGGAATGGGCTGATCGCCCTCCTGCCGATCCTGCTGATCCTGGGCGTGCTCGGTCCCGGCCTGAGCCTGCTGGCCCTGTACTGGGTCTACAACCGCGCGCGGGAAAAGTCGGGCAAGGTCCGACTCGACGATCCGCAGCCCATCGCCCTCGCGGCCAATGCCGACGGCGGCTACAGCTATCCCGCGAACGTGCCCTACTGCCCGACGCACAACCTGCTCTATCCGCCCACGGCGCATGAGTGCGACATCGATCGCGGCGATTTGCTTGTGCGCTGCCCGGTTGACGACACCGTTCGACCTGCCGGCCAGCAGCTTTGTCGCAGCTGCGGAACCCGCTATCAGCTCGGCGCGTCGCTGACGCCAGTCGTAGTTCGTCGAAGCGGCACTCCCCCAGCGGGCGGCGCCGCGGTCGCTTAAGGACTCGGGGATATGACGCTCGCAAAACTTTCCTATTACGCCTTCGATGTGGCCACGGTGACGCTGTTCATCGGCTTCATCCTCCTGGTCGTCCACACCACCCTGCTCGCGGCCGGTCGGCGCCAGGTCCTCGCGACGGCCAGCGCAGGTGGCCCGTCGATGTCAGTCGGCACGAGCGGTACGTCGGCCACGCCGGCCGGATCAGTCGGCCAGATCTTCGTCTGGGTGTCCGCGGTGATGCTGGCGATCGGTCTGCTGGTTCGTGCCTATCTGGTTGGTCGCGGACCGTGGGGCAATCTTTATGAGTTCAGCGTCGCCTTCGCCTTTGGAGTGATCTGCGGCTATCTCTATCTGCAGCGGCGCTATCCCATTCGCGCGATCGCGTTCTTGCCGATCGGTGTCGCGGCCTTCTTGTTGGGCTATGCGTTCACCCTGCCGCAGGAGATCAGCAACCTCGTCCCGGCGCTCGACAACCCACCGCTGCTCACGATCCACGTCGCCA
>JBDTVN010000062.1:0-7651 GCA_040007155.1 Chloroflexota bacterium | reverse complement strand
CGACTCCGCTCGCGCTCTCGAATCGGTCCGCACGTGATGGATCGTTGAGGAGGGCCACAAGGCCGGCTTTCGCATCGCCGTCCACGACTGGAGCATGTTCGGCAACCATGACAGCAAGAGACGCCGGCTTGTCGGGCAGCTCAAAGGTAAGTTGCATTCCCTGGGCGCCCGACGCGTCCGCCGATGCTGCTCTTTGCGCCGCGCTGGGACGTCCCGCGACCTGCACCGCGGGCACTGGCGCACTGCGATCCGCGTCGCGCAACAGATCTCCCGGCGCGCGTGCGTCCTCGCCCGTGATGCCGGGCAGCCGCTCAACCAACGAGCGGAACTCGTACTCGCGGAAGAGGCGCAGCACCTCATGGCGGTCGTATGCACCCAGGCGCGCCCGCTCGAGGTCGAGCTCGACCGGAATGTCGGGCCGAACGGTCACGAGGTCGCGCCAGCGGTACACGTCAACGCGGTTGTCAGCCAATTTCGCGCGCAGCTTTTCGGGCATCACCTTGTCGATGTTTTCGTAGATGCCGTCGACCGAACCCCAGTCAATGACGAGCTTTGCGGCCGTCTTCTCGCCGACGCCGGCTATGCCCGGAATGTTGTCCGTCGTGTCGCCCTTGAGCGCCTTGAAGTCGATCATCTGCGCCGGCCGCAGGCCGTAGCGCTCCATGACCTGCGCCGGGTCGTAGAAGGTCGTCTGCTGGACCCCACCGCGCGTCGTCATCAGGGTCGTGCGCTCGCTCACCAGCTGCAACAGGTCCAGGTCGCCCGACACGATCGTCGTCTGTACATCCCGCGCCTCCGCCTGCTTGACCAGCGCGGCGATCAGATCGTCTGCCTCGAAACCCTGTAGCTGGTAGATCGGGATGCCGAATGCCTCGATAATCTCGCGCACGACCGGAAACTGGTCGCGCAGGTCGTCCGGCATCTCGCGCCGTGTCGCTTTGTAATCGGCGAATTGCTCGTGCCGGAAGGTGGGACCGGCGAGGTCGAAGCAGGCGATCACGTAGTCGGGCTTGACGTCCTGGAAGCCACGCAACACGATGCTCCAGAAACCGAACACGGCATTGACCAACTGGCCCTTGCTGGTCGTGAGTGGCGTGTTGAAGAGCGCGAAGAAGGCGCGGTAAATCAGGCTGTTGGAGTCGAGGAGCATCAACCGCGGCACGCTTCTGATTCTACCGGCCGGCGCAGTTCCGACCCCTTCTCCAGAACCGATCTTGACGCTAGGCTTGCCGGCCATGAGCCAGCCTCAGGCAGCCACCTTCGCGCAGCCTCTGCGGCACCTGAACGTACCCTTCCTCGGGGCGCTCGCGATCGTCATTGGCCTATATGCGGTGGCGTTCGTCGTGCTCAATGCACTTATTCCGGTCGAGCAGGTGGCGGGCACCCTGGCAGCGCTCGTCCTGGGTGGCGGCGCCTACGTCCAGCGCAACCTCGAGCGGCGTCTCAACGTGACGCGCGGCCCGGTTCCGACGCGAACGGGATACGAGAAGCCATGGTTCGTGCTGCTCGCCCTCTCGATCGTCGCCATCTGGCTGGCGCAGTCAGCGCTGCCCTACTTCGAGTTGCGCGTCGGACCAATGACCGCCGTCGTGACGAGCATCGACAGCCTACTGCGCCTGCTCGCGCCCGCGACGGCGCTGGTGGTTGGCGTAGTCGTCGCCCAGCGCAGCAACCATTGGCCACTCGCGGTCACGCTCGGCGCGGTCGTGGTCGGCTGGCTGCTTGATGGCGTGACGCACGGGCTGATTATCGGTTTCGCGACCGGAAGCCCCGGGCCACCGATCCTGCCACCCGGCGTTGAAATGCCGCCCAACCCGGTCGATGTCTACTTTGGTGGGGGCCTTCTTGGTTACCTGGTTACGAGCGAACTGCCGCTCTTGATCGGGTCGGCGATGCTCGGCCACTGGTACGGCACGCGGACTCGGCTACAGGCGTACCTCGGCGGGCTGCTGCGGGAAGTGGCGCCCGATGACCGCGACGCCATCGTGTCTATCGCGTACGACGCTGCGACAGCGCGCAGCGCCAGCGGAGGTCAGCGCAGCAGCGGGTCGGAGTAGCGGCGCCGCGCCACGTACAGCGCGGCCAGCGCGAGCGCTGCCAGCAAACTCACGACGACGCCGGCGACTAGAAGCGCGCCGTTCGTGCTTGAGCTCGTCGCCGGTAGCGGCGTCGAAATAGCCCTGCCACTACCGTCCGCCGCGGCGCTGGCCTGCGGCGCGGGCACACCACCACCCGGTTCCTGCAGCTCCGGCGCACTCGTCTGCTGATTGAGATACGCGTTGTCAAGATTGTCGCCCGCTGCCGTGCCCAGCGCCGTGACGCTGCCCTGCCCAACTGGGTAGATCTCGGACGGCGGCGTTGCGCCGGCCGCGGCATCAGGTCCGGTGAGCGTGTCGGTTGACTTGGGCGTGGGGTTGCCAACGACCGCGATTGGTTGCTGGGTCGCGACGACGGAATCGAGGGGTGCGGCAGCACCAACGGCGCCGAGCAAGGGCATTGCGCCGACGACGCTCATGACCAGACCGACCGAAAGCGCAACGGCGGCGACCGGTCGAACGGTCGACCAACTCGAACCGGTGAGGGTCCGCAGGAAGCGGTCGAAGCGCGAGCCGCGAAGATGATCGGCCTCTTGGGCGGTCAGTCGGAAGTCCTTCGTCCGCGCCGGCGCGGGCATCTTCGCTACCGCGCTGGAGATCGACGTGATGTCAGCCACCAGGGCAGCGCACTCGGAACAGCGCTTGACAAGGACCTGCGCCTCATGGAGTTGAGCGGCGCCTTCGACGTCGCCTACGGCGAAACGCGCCACAAGCAAACGATCGTGGCGGCTGTGTTCAGCGGAAAGAGAACGGCTATTGGGCACGGCCATCTGACGCTTTTACTCCCGCAGCAGTTCCATGTCGTCGTTGCTCAGCAGCTCGCGCAACGCGAGCCGGCCGCGGTGGATACGCGACTTCACCGTGCCGAGCGAGACACCCGTTATGTTGGCGATCTCCTGATAGTCGAAGCCCTCGACGTCGTACATGACGATTGCGGTGCGTTGATCGGCTGTGATCTCGGCCAGGGCTGCAGTCAGCACGCGCCCGGTTTGGCGCTGCAGAGCCTGGCGCTCGGGCGAGGCCTCTTCACCGGCCGGCGGCTGCCACGAGTCGTCCTCCCATTCGGGGTACGGGTCGGCCGGGCGGCGTTTGCGGTAACGCAGCACATCGGTCGCGGCATTTAGCGCGATGCGCGTCAGCCACGAGCGGAATGAGTCACCGCGGAAACGGTCGAGGTTGCGGTAGCACGAGAAAAAGGCTTCCTGCACGGCGTCAGCGGCGGATTCGCGGTCGCGCACGACACGCACGGTAAGGGCGAAGAGGTAGTCCTGGTAGAGCAGCACGATCTCGTTGAACGCCTCGAGATCGCCGCCGACCGCGCGCTCAACCAGCGCCTTGTCGCGCGCGTGCTGCAACAGGTCGTTGGGTTTTGCCCTGTGCGCGCCCGGTTGGTCGACCACCTTGGTCGTGGGGTCGGCGCCGGACAGCGAGTCAGACGGCGTCGCGTCGGCCATATCCCTCACGGATGCGTAGTCTCTCCGGCGCCCTAAACCGAGCCCGAGTCTAGCAGCGGCGACCGACGAGGCGTCCAACCCCGCATAGATGCCGCAGGCCCTCGGAAGGTTCCCGATCCGATGGAAATCGTGGTGCGGCGGGTGGGATTCGAACCCACATGCCCTTGCGAGCGGCACATTTTGAGTGTGCTGTGTAAACCGTTCCACCACCGCCGCGTGTGGCCAATTATGACGCCCGAAATGCAATCTCCTTGCGGCCGGACGCAGCACCGTCTGACGCGCGTCATCATCCGAATGCGAGGGCAAAGGCTGGTCGGACATTCGGCCAGCGTCTATCTTTGCCTCCTAAAGCGACTAGGAGGTAGCCCGCCGTGTTTCAGTCATCGGCATTCGATCTCACCAGGCGAGCCCATCATTGGCATGGCGGCGACGATTGGGGCGAGATGGAAGAAGTGACGCCCAGTCACGATGCCGCCGAGTCAGACCCCGAGCGGTCATGGACGGGTGGACGCATCTTCCGCTGCACAAGCTGCGATGAGCAATTTCGGGTCTCCGAGCCGGAGGACGCGCCCCCGAGCCAGCAGCGCTAGCGCGGCGAGGTCAAGAGAGATTCAGTCGCGCCGTCCGCGGCCCTAGTCGGCGGGTAACCGTCGCCAGCAGCTCGGCGTCATAGGCGACGCCAGTGCGCAGCTCCATACGTTGAACACGGCCGCCGCCCGCGGGGATGTGCAGCACCAATGGGGTGTCGCCCGGTCTCTCGTGGACGATCTCGCGCAACTCTTTCAGCGCGGCCAGGATCTGCTCCTGCGCGCCGGGCTCGAGGGTGACGTGCAACACCTGCCCGCTCGAGGCCTGGACCGGGGCAGTCGGCTGTTGGTCGGCCGCGGCCAGCTCCGCGACGACTTCCTCGGGTAGCGGCGGCTCGTCGTCCGCGATCGCGACTACGCCCCTCCCCTGACTTGACGCGGGCATCTCCGCCGACGCGGCCTTCGCTGCGAACGCGACCTTGATCGTCCCGGTCACGCCGCCGCCGTGCAACGGCGAGACCAGTGGGACGGTCCGAACCTCTCTTGGACCCATGGCCGCGGCCGCGGCCGCACCCTCAGCGGTGCCTGGCCCCACTGCGACCGGCGTTGCCGCGGCGCGGCCGTTGCTGTAGCCATTGCCGTTCGAGCCGTTGGCATTGCCGTTCCAGCGACCACCGCCCGAGCGCCGACCGCGTTCGAGCGCACCGACGCGTCGCGCGAACTCCGGCGCACCCATTTCATTCGCCTCTTCCCAGGTCCACACGGCCTCGGCCAGCAATACCGTCTCCTCGCCTTTGTGGTCGACGCGCCCGGCCACCAGGAGGATTGAGTCCTCGGCCCACGTGCCTTCCGTCTGCTCGAACACCTTGGGGAAGACAATGACCTCCATCGTCCCCTGCAGGTCCTCGAGGGTTGCGACCCCCATCGTGGCACGCGACTTGGTGACGACGCGGCGCACCTCGGTGACCACACCTCCGACACACACTCGCTGCTGATCCAGCTCCTCGCCCATTTCGCCGCTATAGGCGTTGACGAACTCACCGATCGTGCCGGCCAGCTCGCCCAGCGGGTGGTCGGACAGGTACAGCCCGAGGAGCTCCTTCTCCCAGCGCAGGCGTTCCCGTGGCGCGGCTTCAGTGATGTTGTCGGGCAGCGGCCGCTCGAGTGGCACGCCCGCATCGGAGGCCATGTCGAATAGGGACACCTGGCCAGTGAGGCGGTCGCGTTGCGCGGCCTGACCGGCGGCAAGCGCGTCATCCAGGGCAAGCAGCAGCTGCGCCGGGTGGCCCAGCGAGTTGAGCGCCCCGACCTTGATGAGCGACTCCAGCACGCGCCGGTTGACCAGGCGCAGGTCGATCCGGTTGCAGAAGTCCGCCAGCGACCGGAACTCACCGGCCTCCGCCCGAGAGGCGAGGATCGACTCGATCGCGCCGTGCCCGACATTCTTGATGGCCAGCATGCCGAAGCGGATCGCCTCGCCCTCGACCGAGAAGTCGAGCTCGCTGCTGTGCACGTCGGGGGTGCGGACCTCGATCCCAAGGCGGCGGCACTCAGCGATCGCCGCTGCGACCCTGTCGGAAGTGTTGCGGACCGCGGTCAGGACCGACGTCATGTACTCGACCGTGTAGTTCGCCTTGAGGTACGCCGTTTGATAGGCGATCAGCCCGTAGCAGGTCGCATGCGCCTTGTTGAAGCCGTATCGCTCAAAGGGCTCGAACGCCTTGAACACCGCGTCAATGGTTTGCGGCGGGACGCCGCGCTCGGCCGCGCGTTCGACGAACTTCGACTTCTGCGCCTGCAGGACATCGCGTTTCTTCTTGCGGATGGCATAGCCGAGCGTGTCCGCCTCAGGCCCGGTAAAGCCACCCAGCGCGATTGCCGCGGCCATGATGTCTTCCTGGTAGACGAAGATGCCGTACGTCTTCTTGAGGTACGGCTCAAGCAATGGATGCAGGTAGGTGACCTTCTCCTGACCGTGCTTGCGCCGAATGTAGGCCGGGATGTTGTCCATTGGGCCGGGGCGGAACAGAGCCACCATGGCGGCGAGGTCGAGCACCGATGTCGGCCGCAGCTCCTTGACGTAGCGGCGCATGCCCGGGGATTCAAGCTGGAACACGCCGGTCGTTTCGCCCGAAGCAAGCAGCTCGAAGGTCTTGGCGTCCTCGAGTGGCAGATGGTCGATATCGATCTCAACGCCGCGGCCGGTCCGGATCAGGTCAACCGCCTGGCGCAGGATCGTGAGGTTGGCGAGACCAAGGAAGTCGAACTTGAGCAGGCCGAGCGCCTCGACGCCGTGCATCTCGTACTGCGTCATCAGCCCGTCGGAGTTGGTCGCGTGTTGCAGCGGCATCAATTCGGTCAGCGGCTCGCGGCTGATGACGACGCCCGCGGCGTGCGTCGACGCGTTCCTGGCTACTCCTTCGAGTTGCTGCGCCAATTCCAGCAGCCGCTTCACCTTGGGATCCGCGTCACGCATCTCGCGCAACGGCGGCGAGGTCTCGAGCGCTTCCTCGAGCTTGATGCCGAGCTGGTTGGGCACGGCCTTGGCGATGCGATCGACTTCGCCGTAGCCCAGGCCGAGCACGCGGCCGACGTCGCGGATGGCCGCACGGGCCAGCATCGTGCCGAAGGTGATGATCTGGGCGACGTGGTCGCTGCCGTACTTCTGGGTGACGTAGCGGATGACCTCGTCGCGGCGCGCGTCCTCGAAGTCGACGTCGATGTCGGGCATGGTCACGCGGTCGGGGTTGAGGAAGCGCTCGAAAGGCAGCTCGTACAGAATTGGGTCGACCGGCGTGATGCCCAGCGTGTAGGTCACGATCGAGCCCGGCGCGCTTCCGCGGCAGGTGGTGGCGATGCCCTGGTCGCGCGCGAAACGTACGAAGTCCGCGACGATCAGGAAGTAGCCGGCGTAGCCCATCGAGATGATCACGCCGAGCTCGTAGTCGAGGCGCTTCTGCAGCGGCTCAGTGATGTCGCCATAGCGCCCACGCAGCCCGAGTTCACACTCGCTGCGCAGCCAGGACTCGACGGTGTGGCCCGCGGGTACGGGGAAGTCGGGCAGGCGGAGCTGGCCAAAGGGCAGCTGCAGGTCAACCATTTCGGCGATGCGCCGCGTGTTCGCGATCGCTTCAGGCTGATCGCTGAAGAGCGCCGCCATCTCAGCCGCGGACTTCAGGTAGAAGTCGCTCGACTCGAAGCGCATCCGCCCCGGGGTGTCGAGGTTGGCCGCGGTGCCAACGCACAGCAGTACGTCGTGCGCCTCGTTCTGCTCGCGCCGGACGTAGTGCAGGTCGTTCGTCGCTACGAGCGGGATGTCGAGCTGGGGCGAGAGGCGGATCAGCTGCTCGTTCAGTTTGCGCTGCTCGGGCAGGCCATGGTCCTGCAGCTCAAAAAAGAAGTTGCCCTTGCCCAGGATGTCGACGTACGAGCCGGCGATCCGCTTGGCTTCGTCCTCGTCGCCGGTCTCGAGCGCACGCGCGACTTCGCCATTGAGACATGCGGAGAGGCCGACCAGGCCCGCGGAGTGCTTGGCGAGGTACTCGCGATCGATGCGCGGCTTGTAGTAGTAGCC
>JBDTVN010000061.1:0-7927 GCA_040007155.1 Chloroflexota bacterium | reverse complement strand
TCGACGAATCGTTGGCAGCGTTCGCGCCAGTCCTCCTTCGGGCAACGCAGCTGGGTTGGTGGCGGCGCGCCTATGTGTCGACCGCGTTCGGCTGCCCTTTCACGGGCCAGGTCGACGTCGCGAAGGTCGTCGATGTCGCCCTGCGCCTGGACGATCTGGGCGTCGATGAGATCTGCATTGGTGACACGATCGGCGTCGGCGTGCCCAGCCAGGTCCACGAAATCAGCGCGGCGCTTATCGCTGGCGGGATCGCGATCGACACCATTGCCTACCACTTCCACGACACGCGCGGCACGGCGCTCGCCAACGTCATGGCGGGATTGGAAGACGGCATCTCCTGTTTCGACGCCTCGACCGGCGGCACCGGCGGTTGCCCGTACGCGCCCGGCGCCGCCGGCAACCTTGCCACCGAAGACCTGGTTTATCTGCTCGACGGCCTGGGCATCGCCCACGGTGTCGACCTGACGCGGGTCATCGAAGCCGCCCGCTTCATTGCCGCGGCATTGGGCAAGCCGCTCGCCAGCAAGGTGGGTCAGGCCGGCGGCTGGGACGCGGCCACCGGCCAGAGGCTGCTGCCCGGGGCTTGACCAGCCTGCTGCTCGGCCGGAGCCCACGCTCGATTTTGCTATATTCCAAACGTCGCCCGACCGAGTCCCGGCCGGCTTCAGGGAGAAATGGACAGCGTCGTACTGCTGCTGAACTCAGACTACGAGCCACTCAACGTCTGTAACCTGCGCCGCGCCTTCCGCCTCGTCTTCGGGGAAAAGGCCGAAGTAATCCAGTACGACCACACCGAGGTCCGGACCGCCACCCAGGTCTTCCACGCACCGTCGGTCATCCGTCTCCACCACCGGATCAAGCGTCCGCGCCCGCGCGTGCGCCTGTCGCGGCGCGAGGTGTTCATCCGCGACAAGCACACCTGCCAGTACTGCGGTACGACCGCGCACGACCTGACGCTCGACCATGTGATCCCGCGCCATCGTGGCGGGGCGCATACCTGGGACAACCTCGTTACCGCGTGCAAGCACTGCAACCACCGCAAGGGCGGCAAGCTGCTCGACGAGGCGCGGATGCGCCTCCAGCACCCGCCGTTCGAGCCGCGCTGCGACGTCTACACGCTGTTCACGCCGTACCTGGCGGACCCGCGCAACGAAGCCTGGCGCGACTATCTCTTCCTCGGCCAAAACTGAGTTGGCGCCGGTCACGGCACCGGCCGAGGTTCTGGCCGTCCTCCAGGCCCTGTGGGACGCGGGTCATGCCGCGTACCTCGTAGGCGGCGGGGTGCGCGACGCCCTGCTGGGTAATCCCGTCACCGACTGGGACGTGGCCACCGACGCTCTGCCCGAGCGCCTGCTCGAGCTTTTTCCCGCCGGTGGTTACGACAACCGCTTCGGAACGGTGCAGGTGCCGTCGGGCGAGCTCAAGCTGGAGATCACCACCTTCCGGCGTGACCATCAGTACGCCGATCACCGCCGACCGGACATGGTGACGTTCACCACTTCCCTCGTCGAGGACCTCGCGCGACGCGACTTCACGGTCAATGCCATCGCCTGGGGCCGCGCAGGATTGGCCGATCCGACCGGCGGGCTGGCCGATTTGACCGCCAGGGTCCTGCGCGCGGTGGGCGATCCCGCCACACGGTTCGATGAGGACGGGCTGCGGCTATTGCGCGCCGCACGGCTGGCGGCCCAGCTGGGTTTCTCGATCGAGCCCGCAACCCTGGCGGCGATGAGCGCCACGTGTGCGACCGTCCAGTACGTGTCGTCAGAGCGCATCGGCGAGGAGCTGCGCAAGATCCTGCGTTCCGCAGCGCCGTCGGTTGCGTTGCGCATCCTGGCCGACACCGGGGTCTTGAAGTTCGCACTGCCTGAGCTCGACGCGCAACGCGGCATTGCCCAGGACAAAGTGCCCGGCATGGACCTGTGGGGCCACTGCCTGGCCGCGACCGACGCTGCCGCGCAACTCGATCCGGGAAATCCCCGGTTGCGCCTCGCCGCCCTTGTCCACGACATAGGCAAACCCGGAACGCTCGCTGACGGCCACTTCATCGGCCACGACACGGAAGGTGCGCGGCTGGCCGAGGGCCTGCTCGCCCGGCTCGCTTTCCCGCGGCGCGAAGTTGAAGCCGTGGCCGACTTGGTGCGCTACCACATGTTCAGTTACGAGTCGCGCTGGAGCGGCGCCGCCGTGCGGCGGTTCATCAAGCGCGTCGGCCGGGACCAGGTGAGCGACCAGCTCAACCTGCGCGCGGCCGACAACATTGGCAGCGGCCTGCCCGCCGGCGCCGGGCATCTGGAGCAGCTGCGCAAGCGTATTGCCGCCGAGCTCGCCGCGGGCGCGCCGTTGAGTTTGCGCGAGCTCGCCGTCCACGGCGACGACCTCACCACGGCGCTCGACCTGGCACCCGGTCCGGTTGTCGGGGAGTTGCTCGATCACCTACTGCAGTGGGTGCTCGACGACCCGTCGCGCAACGCCCGTGCGGCGCTGGTCGACGAGGCCCGCGCCCATTTGGCGAAAATGAGCGCCTCATGATCGAAGCCCTCCTACAGGCTGAGCGGCTGCTCGTCCACGGCATGGTCGACCAGGCCGAGCAGATCTATGCCAATGCCATAGCCCAGGATCCGCGCAACGCGATCGCCGTCGTGGGGCTGGCCCGCGTTGCCCTCGAACGCGGCCAGGAACGCGTTGCGTATGAGCGGGCGCGCGAGGCACTCGACATCGATCCCCTGAACATCGCCGCGCAACGGCTCGAACAGCGTCTCGCCGAGGTCTTCGCCGAACGCGAACATCCGGCCGCTCCGCCGGCCCAGTCGGAAATGCCACGCGCCTCCGAACAGGCCGTCTTCAACCGCAACCCATCAATGGCCGACCACGCCGCGGCTGATGAGCGCCGCAATGCCCCAACTCCGCCCCCGGCCGCCGAGCCGCCAGAGGCACGGCGTCGCGGCCTCTTCCGCCGGATACTTGACCAATGAGGGTTCTCGTCACCGGCGGCGCGGGCTACGTGGGCAGCACCACCGCTGAGCGGCTGATCGGTGCCGGCCACGAGGTGGTCGTGTACGACTCGCTGGTGCGCGGCCACCGCGCGGCTGTTCCTCCTTCAGCAAAGCTGGTGGTGGGCGACATCGGCGATGGCGCGAACTTCGAAATGGCATTGAGTGATAACCGGATCGAGGCAGTCCTCCATTGCGCCGGATTGGCTCTCGTGGGTGAGTCGGTCGCGGAGCCGGATCGATACTTCGAAGTCAATGTCGTGACCGGACCGAAGATCCTCGACGCGATGCGCGCAGCGGGCGTTAAACGCATCGTGTTCTCGTCGAGTGCGGCCGTTTATGGCGAGCCGCAACACACGCCGATCGACGAGGACCACCGCCTGCGGCCGGTCAATCCGTACGGCGAGACCAAACGCGCCTTCGAGGGCATGCTCGACTGGTACAGCCGCGCCTACGGCATCGGCGCGGTGTCGCTGCGCTACTTCAACGTTGCCGGTGCGACCGACGAGCGCGGCGAAGACCACCGCCCCGAGACTCATCTGATCCCGAACATCCTCGCCGCGTTCTCCGGTGGCGCGCCATTGAAGGTTTTCGGTACCGACTACGACACCAGGGACGGCACCTGCATCCGCGACTACATCCACGTCGACGATCTGGCCGACGCCCACACATCTGCCTTGGCCCTCAGCGCTGGCCTGACCGGGCAGCACGTGCCGTGCAACCTGGGCTCGGGATCGGGCTTCAGCGTGCTCGAGGTGTTGGAGGCAGCGCGATCCGTCGTCGGACAGGAAGTCCCGCACGAGATCTCGGGCCGACGCGCGGGCGACCCGCCGGTTCTCGTGGCAAGCAATGAGAAGGCACGCGATCTGCTCGACTGGGAGCCGCGCCGCGGCAGCCTCGAAGAGATGATCGGCTCGGCCTGGGCGTGGCGCCAGCGCAATCCGAAGGGCTACGAGTAAAGTCTGCCGATGCCCGGCAAGCGCGCACCCGCCGTCATTCCCGCCAACCCGCACGACTGGCGTCCGCAGAAGGTTCGCCACGGCCGATTCGTGCCGCAGATCGTCGATCCGCTGGTCGAACCGTTGTGGCGCGGGACGCGCGTCATCGTTCACTACCGCGACTCGAACCTGGACGATCAGTGGGGCGATATCGAGGTGCTTGACGGCTTCGGCGACGACGCGACGGAAGACGCGCCCATGGCGCTCGACTTCCTGCGCCGCTCAGTCGCGGCAACAGATGCGGTCATCGACGGCATCATCACGACCCAGGCGACCGGCGGTGGCGTAGGCCTCGCGATCGTCCTTTCGGGACGGACCAAACCGATGCAGCGCCTGTTCATCGGCGGGCCGGCCTCCGATGTGACCTTCGAACCGCCCAAGGACACCCGGCACGCCGGCGAACCGGCGTTCGTCGCGCTCGATCTGCTGAGCATTGATGGCCAGCAGCTCTTCGACGTTCCACTGCTCGAGCGCAAGCGCCTGCTGGAAGCAACCGTCGCGGAAAGCGAGCTGGTGCGTCTGTCGCCGGTGGTGCGGCCGCCGCTGCGCCAATGGTTCGCCAGCTGGCGTGCTGCCGGCTTCGAGGGAATGGTGCTCAAGGCATCGAACAGCCGCTATGCGCCGGGCGGCCAGACATCCGAATGGGCGACCGTCGAGCGGATGCCGCGCGCATAGTGCGCGATTGGGCGATCGTCGTGCGCCGGGCGCGCGCGAGCGACAGAGACGCGGTGCTCGCTTTCGCCACGAACACGTTTGACGGCTGGGACTACATCCCTGAGGCCTGGCCAGTGTGGCTCGACGCAACGGACGGGGTGATGCTGGTCGCCACTCGACCCAACGATGACCAGCCCGTCGCGATCACGCGCATCGCGCTCATGTCGCCCACCGACGCATGGCTCGAGGGCATCCGCGTCGATCCACAGGTGCGCGGCACCAACGTCGCGTCCGACCTTCAGGTCGCCGAGCTGCTTTGGGTCGCGGCTCAGCGCGCAACGGTCGTGCGCTACGCGACATCGGCGCGCAACGAGGGGTCGCATCGCCTTGGCGCGCGCAACGACATCACGCCGCTGTGCGCATACCGCAACTACCTGTGGTCGCCCAACACGGACGGCGACCCGCATGATCCGAGCGGTTTCGATGCGGCCGTTCGGGCCGAGGTGACGGCCGTGCGCGGGCGCGTGCTCGATGCCTTCGCGGCTGATGGGCGCGTCGCGGCCGTAGCGGACTCAGAACGGCTGTGGACCTTCCTGTCCGACGAGGCCAGCTTCAACGCCGCGCAACGGTTGTACGAGCCGCGGCCCTGGGCCCTGTGCGAGCTGACCGCAGATCGCTTCGCGCGCCACGTGGAGCGCGGCGAGGTCATCACCATTGACGGCCGCGCCGTCGCGATCCTGTTGCGCGAACAGCTCGTCGGCGAGGATTCGTCACTCCGCCCGGCGTTGCTCGTGGGCGACGTCGAGGGCACTTTTGAATTGCTCGAACGAACGCGCGAGCTTGCCGGCAGGACCTTCCGTTTCCGGCTGCCCCTCGACAGTGCGCTCGACCTGGCCGGACACGACCGACTTATCGCCGCCGGCTACCACTCATCGGATTGGGCACTGCACATCCTGGGGCGGCTGATGGACGGCGCGCACCCTCTTCCGGACATTGACGCCAAGCGCCTCATCCTGGCCGACGAACCGCAGCCGATCCTCGAGCCGCCGCGGTTCTGATGGCGACCGCCACCAAAGCCAAGCCCAAGCGCCGCGCCAAGCCGGATCCGGCCAAGACCTGGGTAAAGCGCCTCGACAAAACGCGGCCTGCGCTGATGGAAGACACACTCGCCGCTCTGCGCCAGATGTACGGCACACCAACCTGGCAGCGGGTGTACGACCCGACGAGCGAGCTGATCCTGACGATGTTGTCGGCCAATAGCGCCGATATCAACGCCGAGAAAGCGTTCGATCTCATATGCCGCCGTTGGCCGGCGCAATCGAGCGTGGCCAAGGATGGGAGGCCACCACTGTTTCGATCGGGCTGGGGCGGAGTCGGTATCAACGAGACTTCCGCCGACTGGGCCGCGGTCGAGTTCGCCGACATTGGCGAGCTGACCGACGTCATACGACCGGGCGGACTTGCCAACCAGAAGGCGCCGCGCATCCAGGCGGCGTTGCGCCACATCCGCGAGCAGCGCGGCGATTACTCGCTCGAGTTCCTGGGCGAGATGACGCCGAGCGACGCGCTGGCATGGCTGACACAGGTCAACGGCATAGGCCGCAAGACCGCGTCAGTCGTGCTGCTCTTCTCGTTCGGCAAGCCGCTCATGCCGGTTGATCGGCACATCGAACGAGTGGCGATGCGCATCGGGCTCATCCCGAAAAAGATCGCGAATACGGAGCAGATGCACGACATGCTCCAGGCGCAACTTACCGAAATCAACGTCCACCAGGCGCATATCAACCTGATCACGCATGGCCGGCAGACGTGTCATGCCCAGCGGCCCGAGCACGAGCGCTGCGCGATCGCCGATCGCTGCCGGTTTTTCAACGCGAAAGCGCCCTAGAGCACGGAGCCAAAGGCGACCCGCGACAATTGCGGCGAAAGAGAGGTTGCCCACTTGGCCGATTTCAAGCAGCTCGTCGACGATTTCCTATTGAATGAGTACGAGACGTCCCCGGTGATGGCGAGCTCGCTCGGCTTGACCGATTACGACGAGCGCCTCGATGACATGTCCGCGACCGCATTCGCGAAGCGCGACTCCGACGCCGCCGACTGGCTGAAGCGTTTTGAGGCCGTGGATGGGGCGACTCTCCCGTTCGACGACGGGATCGACCGCGACCTCGCGATCGCAACATTGCGCGGCCGCACGATCGGCGCCGACTGGCAGGTCTGGAAGCGCGACCCCACGATCTACTCAGGCCCAATCCTGGGCGGCCTCTTCAGCCTCTTCCTGCATCGCTTGCGCCCCACCGCCGACCTCGTCGACGCCTGTGTCGCGCGGCTCGAGCAGGTGCCGCAGGCGCTTGAGGACGCGACCGCGAACCTCGACCCAACCATGGGCGCGAAGCTCATCCTTGAGCGCGGCCTGGGTTCGGCCAAGGCCGGCGGCAATTACGTCCGCCAGATGCTCGCCCAAGAAGGCGAAACCGACGAGCAGCGCGAACGGTTGCGCGCCGCGGGTGCCACGGCGGGCGATGCCCTCGACAAGTTCGTGGTCCATCTGCAGACGCTGGTCGACAAGGCGAGCGGCACCTGGGCCTATGGCGAGGAGCGCTACAGCCGCCAGCTGCAGGAACGCGAGGCACTCAACTTCGATGCGCGCACATTGCGCGAAATGGGACAGGCCGAGTACGACCGGCTCGACGCAGAGATGAGCGAGCTGGCGCAGGACGCCAAGGGCTCAAGCGATTGGCGCGCGGTCCTGGAGGAGGCCAACGAGGATCACCCGCCGACCGAAGAGGACATGCGCCTCGAGTACGCCGAGTGGACGGAGAAGTCGCGCCAGTTCCTTGCCTCAACCGGCCTGGTGACCCTGCCGACCGGGGAAAAGTGCGAGGTTGAACCGTCACCGTTCTTCCAGCGGCCGCTGCTCGCAGTTGCTTCGTACATCGGCCCACCGGCCTTCAGCAACACCCTGACCGGCCACTTCTTCGTGCCGTTCGCGCCCGAAGGAACCTCAGCGGCAGAGATCCAGAAGCGCCTCGCCTCGAACTCGCGCAGCGGCATCCCCACGACGGCGGTGCACGAGGCCTACCCGGGTCATCACTGGCATATCAGCTGGAGCAAGGTCAATGCGCCCAAGCTCCGCGTCGTCCTGGGCACGCCTTACTTCAGCGAGGGCTGGGCGCTCTACGCCGAGCGCGTGATGCGCGAGCGCGGCTTTTTCGAGGATCCGCTCCATGCCCTCAACCACCTCGAGGCCACGATCTTCCGGGCCGCGCGCATCGTCGTCGACAC
>JBDTVN010000060.1:0-7981 GCA_040007155.1 Chloroflexota bacterium | reverse complement strand
TCGAAGGACTCGTTTTCGCCTACGCGGACTTCCGCCAAACCAGGATCACCTCCCAAGGGCCCTAAATCAGACGCTCAGTTGTCTGGCTGGCGCGCTCTGGCGCGACCGCGTCTGGGGCTGGCGAAGTGTACCCGATAGGCCGCCCGCGGCCGCCCCAATAGACTCTGACGCGATGTGGGAGCTACCTGACCCCAAGACGTTCGACTCGATCATTGATGTGATCGAGGACGCGGCGACGCGCTGGGCGGGACGCGAGCAGATGGCGCTGCGCACCGATGACGGGCTGCACCTCCAGTGGACCGCGGCCGACATCAACTACCACTCGAAACTCGTCGCGTGGCGTTTGAAGCGGCTGGGGCTCCAGGAGGGCGATCGGCTGCTCACGTGGAGCCCGTCGACGCCGGCGCTCCCGGCTCTTTACTGGGGCGCGATGCGCGCCAAGGTCGTGATCGTGCCGCTGGATTTGCGGATGGCGCCGGACGTGGTCCAGCGCATCGCAACCGCCAGCGACGCGAAATGGCTAGCGCTGGGCACTGGCCTCGACGCGCCTGACCCGGCTGCGTCCGGGCTCGGTCACATGAACGTCCGCACTCTCGAATGGCTCGCCGCCGAGCCCGCGCACGAGAACGCGGCGCACACCGATGAGGGTGGGCTCGACGATCCATTTCCCACCGACTGGCAAGCCCAGGTCGACGCCTGGCCGCGGCCCACCCGCGACGACCTGTTCGAGGTCATCTATACCTCTGGCACCACGGGCAACCCCAAGGGCGTGATGCTCAAGCACGGCACGATCCTGTCCACGCTCGAGGGCATCACCAAGATCCTGCCGCCGCGCGAGCACCGCACAGTCAGCCTGTTGCCCCCGTCGCACCTCTTCGAACAGGCGCCGGTGCTGATGTTCGGCACGATGATCGGCGCGCACATCCTCTTTGTGCGTTCGCGCAACCCGCGCGTCATCTTCGACGCGCTCAAAGAGGAGCGGGTCACGACGATGGTGCTGGTGCCGCAGCTGGTCGAGCTGTTCTGGTTGGGGCTGATGCGCGAGGTCAAGCGGCAGGGCAAGGACAAGACCTTCGAACGTGCCCGACGCATCGCTCGTCTGCTGCCTTACTGGGCCCGCCGCCTGATCTTCCGCTCGGTCCATCGTCAGCTCGGTGGAGCGCTCAACCTGATGGTCAGCGCCGGCGCCTACCTGCCGCCGGCTCTGCAGCAAGGCTGGGAAGATCTGGGCGTGATCGTCGTCCAGGGTTATGGCGCGACCGAGTGTGGGCCTGCATCTGCAACGAGCGAGAAGGATCACCCGACCGGGACGGTCGGCCATACTCCGGCGCCCGTACTGCTGCGGCTGAACGCGGCGACGAACGAGATAGAAGTCGGCGGCCCAACCGTCTTCGACGGCTACTGGAAAGACCCCGATGCGACGGCCGCCGCCAAGACTGCGGATGGTTGGTACCGCACCGGCGATGTCGGCCGACTGGATGGTCGGGGCAACCTTGTGCTCCAGGGCCGCACCAAGAACATCATCGTCCTGCCCAATGGCTTCAACGTCTTCCCCGAGGACGTCGAGAATGTTCTCGCGGACGTCGGACTGGAGCAGGCCGTGGTAGTGGAAACGGAACCTGGCCGACTCGAAGCCGTGCTGCTTTCGCCCGACGCTCCACCCGTGGTCACGCCCAACTCGCCTGCGCCCGCCGCGCCCACGAATGACGCCGAGATGGCCGCGCTGCGCGCTCGGATCGAGCCGATGATCCGGTTGGCCAACTCACGCCTGGGTCAGCACCAACGGCTGGCCGACTTCCGCGTGTGGCCCGAGGCCGACTTCCCGCGGACGCACACCCTCAAGATCAAACGCGGCGAGGTCCAGAAGTGGACCGGCTCAACGGTCGCATTACAGGTGCAGGACCAGGACGCGCCCTAACTTCAGAGGCAAGGGGTCTTCCAGAGTCCAATCGCGCCATCAAGAGCGCGTTCTTGAGTCGGCCCCCCGTATCGAATTGGCGCAGGGAGACAAGTAGAGATGGCCCCAGGCCCTGTCTCTTGATGGAGTTGGCCGCATCAGATCGGCCGATTCAATGGCGCGATTGTTATCAGGCCCCAGACGTTTCTTAGGGCCAGCGCCCCAGCAACGGTGGCTCCACGCCTGCGACAGGCCGGCGCCGACGACAAAGAGGAGCATGCCGCCCAAGAAGCTCCATCCAATCGTCGGAAGGTCCTTCTGAGCGCTTCCAGCTGTTCGGCAGAGACAGCGCCGAAGATTGTCCAGCGCATACCGACTAGCCCGGTGGCCAGCGCATGCTGCGGCCGCCAAGCAGATGGAAATGCAGATGGGGCACGCTCTGGCCGGCGCCCTTGCCCGAGTTGGTGACCAGCCGATAACCGCTGTCGGCGAGGCCTGCATCAAGCGCGAGCTGAGCGGCCACGGCAAAGAGTCGGCCGAGCATCGGCCCGTTCGCGTCGGTCAGGTCGGCGGCTGAGACCACGTGTTCGCGCGGCATGAGCAAGATGTGCGTCGGCGCCTTGGGATGGAGGTCGGCGATCGCCACCACGAGATCGTCGTTGTGCAGGAAATCGGCTGGGACCGCGCCCGAGATGATGCGGCAGAAGATGCAGTCGGTGGCTTCCATATGTGGCCGATGGTAGCCAGCGTCGCTAGAAGTTCGGCTTGGTGCTCATCAGGAAGCCGATGACCCCGATCAGTCCTGCCATCACGTAACTGAAGTAGCGCTGGCGTCGCGCCCAATCGCGCCAGCGGCGGCGGTCGTCCTCGCTCTCGCCTGGCTGGACTCGCAGAAGGCGTGCCAGCCCCGGCCGCTGGATCATGAAGGCGATCCCCAGGTTCGTGGCATACAGCGCAAGAGCGATCAGCAACCAGGGCTGGGCGAGCAGTTGCGTGCCCAGGGTCATGACCAGGGCGATGCCGGTCCCCGCCAGCCCTGCCGCGACCGCCAGTGACCCGTCACGCTGCAGCCAGAACAGGGCGCGCGAGAAGCGACCCGGGCCTTCAGCCAACTTGCCGCCGTGCAGACGTAGCGCGAACGGCAACAAGATGGTCGGCAGGAACAGGCTGATCGCGAGCACGATGTGCGCGCCAAGAACGAACGGGAATAGCCCACCCAGACCCATGGTCAGGCGCGCTCAGCCTCTAGGGCGACCCAGTCCTCGTCGATGCGCCGACCGACGATGTGCAGGCCGGCCGATTCGAAGGCCGACTGGACCTCCGACTCCCGGTCCTTGTAGATCCCGCCGGCCAGCAGCCGACCACCCGGCCAGACTGTGTTGGCAAGCTCGTCGGCGAGCTCGATCAGCAGCCCACTGATGAGGTTCGCGACGACCAGATGAAACTGCGCTGGCTCAGGCAGCGGCAGCCTGCCCACGCGCGCGTTGATCAGCGTTTCGACGCCGTTGACCTGCGCGTTGGCCCGCGTCGTCTCGATCGCGAGCGGATCGATGTCGATCGCCAGCACGTGCGACGCGCCCATCAGGACCGCGGCGATCGCGAGGATGCCCGACCCGGTGCCAACGTCGAGCATCCGCGCGTCGCTCATCAGCGACGAGTCACCCCACGCCTCGATGCCGGCGAGGCACAGCCGGGTGGTTGGGTGCAGGCCCGTGCCGAAAGCCATGCCCGGATCCAGGTTGAGAACGACATCAGTCCGTTGCGGTTCATACTCCCGCCAGGTCGGCCGGATAACGAAGCGCTGGCCAACGCGCATGACCGGGAAGTGCTCTTTCCACGCCTCGGCCCAGTCCTCCTCGTGGACGACGCGCGTCTGTAAATCGCCGATCGGCCGCAGCTCGAACGCCTGCAGATGACCCAGCGCGTCGCGCACCTGGTTCATCGCCGCGTCGGCAGCAGACCGGTCGATGGCCGAGATGTAGCCGCGCACGATGGCCGGCTGCTTGGGATCTATGCGCGCCGCGAGACCTTCCTGCTCCGCAATGAAAGGCGCCTCGACCGACACGCCGCCAGGGCAGGCGCGCGACAGGATCTCGCTGACCTGCTCGACAGCTTCCTGGTCGGCCTCGACCGCCAGCTCATACCACGAACCGGCCGCCGACAAACCCTCTTCTGAAACCGGACCGCTCAGGTGATCGCGTCCCGGAGCCGGTCGCGAATTCCGGGTTGGCGCCCGCGTCGCCTGCCCGACTTCCGCCGTTTCGCAGTGCCCGCCGGAGAGTCGGTGGTCTTGGTTCCGTCGGACGTGTCGGTCGGCTCGTCGACTTCGCCCAGCTCGGCCGACAGCTGCTCGAGCAATGCGCGTTGCTTAGCGCTGAGGCGCTGCGGCACCTTGACATCGACCAGCACGTGCAGATCGCCCCGTGAATCCGGCCGGCGCAGGTGGGGCACACCGCGGCCGCGCAACCTGATCTCGGCGCCCGGCTGGGTGCCTGCCTTGATCTCGATCTCTTCGCTGCCCGTTGATGTGGGCACCGTCAGGTGGGCGCCAAGCGCGGCCTGCGTGATCGACAGCGACAACTGGTAGTAGAGCTCAGTCTCGACGCGGCGCAGCTGCGGATGGGGCGCGACGTGAACGACGACGTACAGATTGCCGGGCACTCCTCCCCGGGGAGCCGCCTCGCCTTCGCCGCTCAGTCGAACCTGATGGCCTTCAGCGATCCCCGCCGGGATGGTCACCCGCAACATTCGCTTGCGCTCCACGCGGCCGTCGCCTTTGCACGTGTGGCACGGCTTCTCGACGATCTTGCCGGTGCCCCTGCAGCGATCGCACGCGGAGACGTTGATCATCTGGCCGAGCATCGTCTGGCGCGCCTGGCGCAACTCGCCAGTGCCGTTGCACTTGGGGCACGTCGTGGGTTGCGTGCCCGGTTCAGCGCCGCTGCCCGAGCACGTCTCGCAGCGCGACTGGGAGATGAACTCGATCTCTTTTTCAGTGCCCGTGATCGACTCGGCGAAGGTCAGCTCGAGGTCATAGCGCAGGTCTGAACCGGTCGGCACGCGCGGTCGCCGGGCGCCGCCGGCCGCGCCACCAAAGAACGCGTCGAAAATGTCGCCAAAGCCGCCGAACCCTTGGCCACCGTTGCCAGCGCCAAACGGGTCAAAGCCAGCTCCGCCGACACCGGCCGCGCCGAACATGTCATATGCCTGGCGGCGCTGTGGATCGGCCAGCACCTGATAGGCCTCGTTGATCTCCTTGAAGCGCGAATCGGCCTCACCGGAGGTGTTGACGTCGGGGTGCCATTGCTGGGCGAGCTTTCGGAACGAGCGCTTGATGTCTTCATCGGAAGCGTCGCGGGGCACGCCCAAGATGTCGTAGTAATCGCTCTGGGTGGCCATGCGGCTCCATTGTATTGAGCGTCTACAGTTCGACGGCTTTGACGATCGAGCTTTCGCGTGATGCCGCGCGGCGGTTTCTTGTCGCGCGGCACGGCCTGGCGCCGCCGCGCTCGCTGCCCCCTGAGCCCCAGAGCGTCCTGACCGCGGTCGAGCGCCTTGGTGTGCTCCAGTTCGACCCGCTCGAGGTGCCCGGCGCGCGCAACCACGACCTTGTCCTCCATTCGCGCATCAAGGGCTATCGGCGCGAATGGGCCGACCACTGGCTGTACGAAGAGCGACGGCTGTTCGAGATCTACAACAAGAGTCTCAACATCGTGCCGATGGCGGAGCTGCCGCACTACAGCTACAGCTGGCGGCGCTATGTCGAGCGCTATTCCGACGGCGTTCTCAAGGACCACGCCGAGGTCGTGGCTGAGATCCTGGCCGAAATCGAGAAGCGCGGACCGCTGACAACGGCCGACTTTGCGCACCACACCTATTCGGTCGACTGGTGGTGGGCGCCGACGCGGGCGGCACGGGCCATCCTCGAGGCACTCTTCGTGATCGGGCGCGTGGGCATCTCGCGCCGCGCCGGCAACCGGCGCTACTACGACCTGATTGAGCGGCTCGTCCCGGAGGACATCCTCGCCCGGAGCGAGTCGGACCAGGAGGCGACGCTCCACCGACTGCTGTCGCGTTTCCGTGCAGTGGGGCTCACCACGCCGCAGGCGAATGCCGAGGTCATCGTCGGCACCGGCAAGGCGGCCGAGCGGCAACAGCTGACCGAGCAACTTGTCCAGCGCCGGGCAATCATCCCGGTCCAGGTCGAGGGCATGCGCGGTATGCACTACGCCATCGCGAGCGAGCGACCGATGCTCGACGCGGCCATTACCGGCGGCGCCCACGACGCGCCGGCCGCGACCTTGCTCGCGCCGCTCGACCCCTTCGTGTGGGATCGCCGCCTCCTCGCCACCCTGTTCGATTTCGACTACATCTGGGAGGTGTACGTGCCCGAGCACAAGCGGCGCTGGGGCTACTACGTGCTGCCGCTGTTGTTTGGAGATCGGCTGGTTGGCCGGATCGAGCCACGCCTCGACAGACAGACAAGGACACTGCGCATCCTGGGCCTGTGGTGGGAAACAGGCTTCAGCCCGCGCCGCGCCGAAGGCCTCGTCCCAGCTATCCGCGCCGCCCTGGCCGACTATCGGGAATTCGTCGGTGCTCGGAGAATCGAATGGGCGCCGTCACTCGGTCGTGAACGACGCCTATTCGGACGACTTACATGAGGCCGACGATGTGGCCCTCAGGATCCGCGAACAACGCGACTTTGGTCTCGGGCGCCACTTCCGTCAGCGGCATGATGATTCGGCCGCCGCTGGCCTCCACTTTGGCCACGGTGCCCTGCGGATCGTCGGCATGGACGTAGAACGTGACATGACCGGCACCGCCGTCGTTTGATGCGCCGATTCCGGCCGTCATCTCACCCTGGCGCTCCATGCCGTAGCCGCCCGGGTTGTCAGTGTTGAGCGTCCACCCGAAGACGTCCGAGTAGAACTTCTGGAGCTTGGGGCCGTCCTTGCCGACGACCTCAACATGAATGATCTTGGCGCCCATACTGGCCTCCTGCCAATTGCTTCGACGGCACGCTAGTCGACCGTTTCATGACTACAACGAACGGGGTCGGGGCGAATCGACCTGCCTCGCCAGCCTGAGCGAACAACAAGGAGGACTCGATGCGCCTGGCAGACTCGATGATCATCGCCACCATTCCCGTTACTGATCTGGACCGCGCCCTCGCCTTCTATCGCGATGTGCTGGGTCTCAAAGTTGTCGACCAGGGCCCGAACGCAATCCGGTATGAGGCGGGCAACACCCAGCTTTCGACCTTCAAGCGACCGCCGGTCGAGCGCGGCCACACAATGGCGCACTTCGAGGTCAAAGACATCGAAGCCGCCGTGGCTGACCTCAGGTCGCGCGGCGCGGTCTTCGAGGAGTACGCGTCGGGCCCGATCGCGACCACCAATGGCATCGCCAGCTACGCACCGGGCGTTCGCGGCGCCTGGTTGAAGGATCCCGACGGCAACGTGCTGGGCCTGCGCGAGGGACCGCAGTTCGGAGTTGCCGCCAAATGAGCGGCTTTCGCGAAGCTGTTCTGGCGAGCGGCAACAGCACGAGCGGCTTCACCGGCTTCAGCGTGTTCGGGGCCGGCCAGCATGGCAGCCTGCCGACGCCGTTCGACGCACCCGCGGCTAATCGGCTGTGGGGTCCACAGGGCTCACATCCGCTGGCCGCGATCTCGCTCGACGAGCTCGTCGCGAAATCGAGCGACGGCTTGGACGGCGAGATCACGACCAAGGACCCGGTCAAGATCGGCGAGGCGCTGGCTGGTCACCTCAAGCTGACCGCGCGCAAGAACATCAATGCACGCGGCGCGATGTTCCATCTTGTCGGCGCGCTGCTCGTTGAGCGTCAGGAATCGCGCGAGGAGCGCGACAGCAGGGGCAACGTCATCAAGAGCGAGCAGTGGACTGAAATCAACGGCAGCGTCTTCGAGGATCTCGCGCTGGCCGATGTGGCGCTGCCCGCGCAACTCGATGCGGGCCAGACGTTCGAGACGGACTTCATGCTGCCTGCGCCGCGTCTGGGGCCAGTCACGGGCCATCTGGGCAGCGCCGCGATCGTCTGGGCGCTCGACGCGAAATGGGA
>JBDTVN010000059.1:0-8049 GCA_040007155.1 Chloroflexota bacterium | reverse complement strand
GCTCCGGGCAGCTTCCAAATTGACGCAACCGTTGGCGGTGGTGGGCACTCCCGGCCGATCCTGGAGGCCGCCACACCAGGTGGCCGGCTGCTGGGCATCGATGCCGATGCCGCGGCCATTGCGCGGACGCGCGACCGCCTGGCGCCGTACGGCGATCGGGTGACGCTCCGCCAAGCGAACTTCGAGGAGTTGGCGGAGGTGGCGGAGTCAGCCGGCTTCGACCCTGCCGATGGAATCCTGTTTGACCTGGGACTGTCCTCGTACCAGCTGGCCGACGCGGAACGCGCGTTCTCGTTTCGCGCCGAAGGACCCTTGGACATGCGCTTCGACACGACGCGCGGCGTGCCGGCGGCGACGCTGGTGAATGAGCTTGATGAGGACGCCTTGACCGACCTCTTCAAGCGCCTGGGCGAGGAGCCGCAGGCACGCCGTATTGCGCGCGCCATCGTCGCGCGGCGCGGACGCGAACCAATAACCACCGGACAACAGCTCGCACATATCGTGGCCGCCGCCGCCCCAGCCCCTCCTCGGGGGCGGCGGCGAGTCCACCCCGCGACGCGCGTCTTCCAGGCGTTGCGCATCGCCGTCAACCGCGAGCTCGAGACGCTCCCCGTTGCCCTCGCCGCGGCCGTCGAGATCCTGCGCCAGAACGGCCGTCTCGCGGTCATCTCGTATCACTCGCTCGAAGATCGCATCGTCAAGCGCTTCATCCAGGCCGAGCGGCGAGGCTGCATCTGCCCGCCTGAATCGCCGGTTTGCGTGTGTGGCCGCCAGCCGCGGCTCGCACTTGTCGGGACGCAGCCACGCCGGCCATCCGATGAGGAAGTGGCGCGCAATCCACGGTCACGCAGCGCCCGGCTGCGGGCTGCGCGAAAGCTTGCCGCATGAGTAGACGCAATCGCACCAATCGGCGCCGCGCATACGGCACGCGTCAGCACGACGTTCGCGAACGGCGCCCGACTGACACGCCGGGCGACGACAGGTTGATACGCGACGATGGCTGGACCGCGCCCGAAGGACTTGACGACAGTCGCCGCCGCGAAGACGCATTTTCGTCCGACGGCTTCGAAGGTTGGGCACGATGACTGCCCCGTCATACGCCGCAGGCGCTCGACCCTGGGCGCCAGGCTCTCGGCCACACACCGCGCCTCGTCGACGTCTCTCCCGCCCGGAGCGCGCCGGTCGCCGCTTCAACATTGTCGGCGCGATCCTCGCCGTGATCCTCGTCACGTTTCTGCTCGGCCTGACGTACCTGGCGCAGACTGTGCAGCTGGCCGCGACCGAATACCAGATCGCTCAGCACCAGACCCAGGGCGAAGACCTTCATCGGCAGATCCAGACGATCGAGACGAGCGTCCTTCATTGGGGCGCGGAGTCGACGGTCATCGACAACGCTCAGGCCCTTGGCCTCGATCAGCTCCCCGCTGGGACTCGCCTGATCGCGAGATGAATGATGCTCGGCCGTACTGACAGCCGGCTCCGGCTGGTCGCGTTGCTGATCGCCTTCGCGATCATTGGCTCGCTGCTCGGTTTGCGCCTCGCCTACTGGCAGATCGGCCAGGAGGACATGTTGCGCGCCTTGGCCGCAGAGCAGGTCCTCGCTCCGGATGCAGAGCAGGTCATTGAGCGCGGCCAGATCCTCGATCGGAGTGGCGCGGTCCTCGCGACGACAGCCTACCGCGACATGCTTGCCGCTTACCCCGACTTGATGAGCGACGACCAGCGCGCGTCCGTGCCGGCCAAGCTGGCCGAGATCCTGGGCATGGACGCTCAGCAGGCTGATGACCTCGCCGCCAAGTTCACCAACAACCGACCGTACGTGGTCGTCGCGCGTCAGCTGACTGAGGACCAGAGCGATCAGGTCCGTGCCGGCCTCGCCGATGAGTCACTCGCCGAGCTGGACCTCGAGCCGCATCCCGTGCGCTTCTATCCCAATGCTGGCGGCTCGCCCAACACGACGCTCGCCAGCCAACTGCTCGGCTTCGTCACCCAGGATGGCGAGGGGCGGTATGGCATTGAGCAGGCCAGCCAGGACATCCTGGCGGGTCTGTCGGGCGCAACTGCTTCGACGACCGGTTCAACCACCCCAGCATCTGAGGGCGGCAGCGTCCAGCTGACAATCGACGCGAGCCTGCAGCTGCGCCTCGAGAAAGAGCTCTATGCCGCGTGGAACGCCGACGGCGCCACGCGCGTTACGGGCGTCGTGCTCGATCCGCATACCGGCGCGGTGCTGGCCTGGGCGTCGGTGCCGGGCTACGACGCGAACGATTTCGGCGCAGTCGCCGATGCCTCGCCCGAACTCTTCACCGATCCGGTCTTCAGCCAGGTATACGAGCCGGGTTCGGTCATGAAGATGTTCACGGCCGCCACGGCGCTCGAGGAGGGCGTCGTCTCATTGAACTCGCCCGTGCTCGATGACGCGCGGCTCCATTTGGGTGGCAACATCGTCGAGAACTTCGACAAGAAGGGCATGGGCGTCATCCCATTTGAAGACGTCATCGCCAACTCGCGCAACGTCGGCACCGGTCACGTGGCCCTCGCGCTGGGCGACACGGTCAACGACGCGGCGACGCGGCTCTACCAGATGTGGCAGCGCCTGGGCATAGGTGACCTGACCGGGGTCGGCCTTCAGTCGGAGTCGGCCGGGATCGTGGCCGATCCGGCCAACAGCCCGTGGCAGTCCATCGACCTCGTCAACCGCTCGTTCGGTCAGGGTGTCGCGGTCACGCCGCTGCAGCTCGCCCGCGCCTATGCGGCGATGATCAATGGCGGCGTGCTGATCACCCCGCACCTGTACGAGTCCATCGACGGCCAGCCGGTCGCGCTGCCCGAAGCGCAGCAGGTCATCACGCCCGCGCTGTCGGACATGCTTCGCCAATTGTCGATTCACGTCGTCGACGCTGGTCCGCACTACGCCGAAGAGACGCTCATCCCGGACTACATAGTCGGTGGCAAGACCGGTACCGCGCAGATCTGGGACAACGCCACCAATTCGTGGATGGCTCACATCTACAACCACACGTTCGTCGGTTTCGTTGGTGCCGAACAACCTGATGCCGTCATCATCGTGCGCATCCATGAAGCCGAGCCGGTTGGCCACGGCTACCGCATCCAGATGTCGTCGAACGAGCTCTTCCGACGCGTCGCAATGGACACAATCGACGTTCTGGACCTCCCGCCGCTCTCCCCGGACGCGCCGCGCCAGGTCCAAGAGCCGAGCGTGGGCACTGTGTCGAATGACCTGCCCGAAATCGGCGTTGGCGATATCGCCGAACCCGGGAACTAGACGCCGCAATGCGAGAATTCCCGGCATTGGCTGAGCGAACTGGAGCGGCACCTGCTTTCGACGCGCGGTCGCTTGCCGCGGCCGTCGGTGGCAAGTTGCTGCATGAGGGGCCACAGCCCGTCCGCGGCGGCGCGGTCGACTCACGCAAGGTCGGGCCGGGCAATGCCTTCTTCGCCCTGCCGGGTGAGCGGACCGACGGCCATAACTTCCTGGCCGACGCGGTGACGCGTGGCGCGGCTGCACTCGTGGTGCGCCGTGCCCCCGATCCACTAGGCGCTGACGCTTCCGCAGCGTCCATCGTGCTCGTCCCTGACGTCCTCGCGGCTCTGCACGCGGCCGCAGCTGCGTGGCGCGCGCGCTTCGATCCGACGGTCGTCGGGGTTACCGGGTCGCTTGCCAAGACCTCGACCAAGGAACAGATCGCGACGGTCCTGGCACAGCGCTGGACCGTGCTGCGCAACATGGCCAATGAGAACAACGAGATCGGACTACCGCTGACATTGCTCCGGTTGGCACCGACCGATGACGTGGCCGTGCTGGAAATGGGCATGTACACGCCGGGTGACATTGCTGTCCTGGCTGAGCTCGCGCAGCCGCGCATCGGCGTCGTCACCGCGGTGCGGCCTACACACCTGGCTCGCGCGGGATCGATCGAAGCCATTGAGCGCGGCAAGCGCGAATTAGTCGAGGCGTTGCCCGTTGGTGGCACGGCCGTCCTAAACGGCGATGACGAGCGCGTCACCCGGATGGCCGACGCCCGCACTGGTCAGCTGCGCGTAATCCGATATGGCTTCGAGCACGGCGCGGATGTGACCGCGACAGAAATTGAGTCGCTCGGGGAAGGTGGGATGCGCTTCACTCTGCAGTTGCCGAGTGGCGCCATCGACGCGCGCATTCTGGCGCTCGGCCGCCACAGCGCTCACAACGCCCTGGCTGCGGCCGCCGTCGGTTACGCGCTTGGACTCGACGCTCCGACGATAGTCGCCGGTCTCGCCCAACCGGTGCGCGTTCCTCATCGCACAACGCTCATTCGGGCCGGTGACTGGCGCATCCTTGACGACAGCTACAACGCGGCGCCGGACTCGATGGCCGCGGCGCTCGATCTGTTGGCGAGCCTGCCCGGGCGGCGCGTCGCGGTGTTGGGCGAGATGCTCGAACTGGGCGAACTTTCAGACGACGCTCACCGCAAGGTCGGCGCCCACGCCGCCCGCGCCGCGCAACTGCTGGTCGCCGTGGGACCGTTCGCGTCGCTCTATGCCGAAGGTGCGCGCGCGGCAGGTATGCCGGTGGCGGGCATCGTGGAGACGCGCGACCGCGCGCAGGCAATCCGCACGCTCGAGCGCAACCTGCGGCCGGGCGACGTGATCCTCGTCAAGGCGTCACGCGGCGCTGAGCTCGACCTGCTCGTTGACGAGTTGCGCCAGATGCCCGTCGGATGACGATCACCGCATCGGTCGTTCAGGGCATCCTCCTGTGTTTCGCGTTGATGGTCATCCTGATGCCGCCCTTCATCCGGCTGTTGCGGCGCATGGGCTTTGGCAAGCGCATCCGCGAAGACGGACCGGGCAGCCATCTAGTCAAGGAAGGCACGCCAACGATGGGTGGCGTGCTGATGATCGCGGTCGTCGGTGTCAGCGCGGTCCTCTTCCACGTGCTCGACAACGGCTCGTTCCTGGGCCCGCAGACGATTGCGCCGCTACTGACGCTGCTGCTGGTCGGTTTCCTTGGGGCGGCCGACGACTACCTGAATGCGACGACGGGCGAGGGCATCCGCATTCGCCAGAAGCTGCTGTGGCAGATCGTGGTTGCCGGCGTGATCGCCTACCAGATCCAGAACACCTATCCGCAGGCGACGGTCCTCGCCGTGCCGTTCCTGGGCAGCCTCGCTATCGACCCCATCGCTTACATCGCGTTCGCCGGGTTCGCCATCGTCGCCACGACCAATGGCGTGAACTTCACGGACGGGCTCGACGGCCTGGCGGGCGGCACACTCATCTTCGCCTTTGTCTCGTACATGATCATCGCCTTGCTGGGCGGCCAGATGGAGCTGGCGATCCTGTGCGCCATGCTGATCGGCGCGCTGCTCGGGTTTCTCTGGTTCAACGTGCACCCGGCGCAAATCTTCATGGGCGACTCAGGTTCGTTGGCCATGGGCGCGACTCTCGCGGTCATCTCGCTGATAACCGGGCAGATATTGCTGTTGCCACTGATTGGTGTCATCTTCGTACTCGAGGTCGGCTCGGACGTCCTCCAGATCGGCTACTACAAGATGACCCACAAACGCATCTTCAGGATGGCGCCGCTGCACCATCATTTCGAGCTATCCGGCTGGGACGAAGAGAAGATAACGATGCGTTTCTGGATCGTCGGCGTGCTCGCGGCGATGCTCGGCGTCACGTTCTTCTTCTCGACGCTGGGCGCGCATTGAGCGCCTTGGCCGTGGTTGAGCCGATTGACCTCGCCGACCTGACGCTCGACTCGTTCCGCGACAGGCCAGTCGTGGTCCTCGGCCTGGCGCGGAGCGGCATTGCGCTGTGCCGCTTCCTGGCCGACCAGGGTGCGCTGGTCACCGGCTACGACGCACGTTCCGCGGCTGAGCTGGGACCGGCCCTCGATCGTCTTGAGGACCGCCCGGTCCAACTCATGCTTGGCGCTGACGTCGACCCACGGGCGGCTTTGACCGACCAGGCGCTCGTATGCACGTCACCGTCGGTCAGCAGCCGCTACCCGACGACCGAGCCGCGCCTCCGCGCCGCCTTGGCCGATCTCGAGGCGACGGATCGCATACCTGTCGTGAGCGAGGTTGACCTCTTCCTGCGACTGTGTCCGGCGACGACCATCGGCGTCACCGGGACCAAGGGCAAGACGACGACCTCGTCGCTGATCGCGGCCGTGTTGGCGGCGGGCATGAACCCGGTTGTGCTGGGCGGCAATATCGGCATTCCCCTGGTCGAACAGCTGCCCACGCTCACGACCGACCATCGCGTAGTCGTCGAGCTGTCCGAGCTGCAACTGCCGACGCTCTCGCGCGCTACCGATGTGGCCGTCTACACCCATGTGAGCTCCGACCACCTCGACCGACACGGCACGCTTGGTGCCTACCGCGCCGTCAAGCGCCGCCTGGCCGAGCTACTTCCGGCCGACGGGACACTCGTGTTGAACGCCGAGGATCCGGTGAGCAGCGAATTCGCTGACGCGACCAAGGCGCGGCCAATCTTCTATCGCCGTTCTGAGCCGCTTCCGGGGGGAGTGGGCGTGGTCGACGGCTGGATCGTCGATGACCGGCGCCGCCGGGTGATGCCGATTGGCGAGCTGCTTATCCCGGGCTGGCACAACGTCTCGAACGCGCTTGCCGCCGTTGCCGTGGGGCTGCATTTTGGGCTTGCGCCCGATGCGATCAGACGCGCGGCGGCCAACTTCCGCGGCGTCGAGCATCGCCTCGAACAAGTGGCGACGGTGGACGGCGTGACCTTCATCAACGACTCACAGGGCACGCAACCGGACGCGGTGATTGCAGCGCTGCGCTCGTTCGCGCCGCCCATCGTGCTGATCGCCGGTGGCCGGGGCAAGAACCTCGATATGACCGAACTCGCTGCTGAAGTCGCCCAGCGCGCCGCGGCCGTGGTGCTGATCGGCGAGGCCGCGGATGAGTTTGAGCGGCTATTCGGCGTCGCTGGGACCGCGCATATCGAACGGGCGCCAACGCTTGAGGCGGCGGTCGAGCGTGCTCACGCCATCGCGCGCGAGCTGGGCGGCGGCACCGTGCTGATGAGCCCAGCAGCGACCAGCTTCGACATGTTTGCCGACTACGCCGCTCGCGGCGCGGCATTCAAGGCGGCTGTGCGCGATCTCGCGGCCCGCGGCGCAGTTGCCGGGGGCAGCAAGTAATGAGCGGCATGGTCCGCATGCGCACCCGGCCCGCGCTTCGTCGTCCGGCGCAACCCCAGAACCGCACTGTCCGCGGGCCACAGCGCGAACGCCACGAGCCCGACTACCTATTGATGTTGAGCATCATCGCCCTGTCGGCGTTGGGGCTGCTGATGGTGTATTCGAGCTCGGGTGTCGACTCGCTCATCCGCAACGGCGACCCGTTCACGCTCGTCGGCTCGCAGGCGGTGTGGGGCGTGCTCGGGCTGGTCGTGATGGTGCTGGCGATGCGCACCGACTATCGCTACCTACGCCTCGTTTCAGTCGCGGGCTTCGTGATCGCTCTCGGACTGCTGGTCATCGTGATGCTGCCGCCGATTGGTCCGCTGCACCCTGTCGAGGTGGGCGGCTCAACGCGCTGGCTGAAGATCGGTCCGCTGCCGCAGATGCACCCAGCCGAGTTCGCCAAGCTGGCGCTCGTCGTTTACCTGGCGCACTGGCTGACCCGCAAGGGCACGCACATCAAGTCGTTCCGCGACGGCCTGGTCGCTTTCCTGCTGATCGTCGGTCCGCCGCTGGCCCTGGTCATGGTCGAGCCCGACCTGGGCACGACTGGTGTCCTGGCGATGGCGGCGCTGACGATGTTCGTCGTCGCCGGCGGGAGCCTGCTCCAGCTCGCGGCCCTGGCGCCAATAGGTGTTGCTGTGCTCGCGTTATACGTGACGAGCAGCCAATACCAGTTGGCCCGGGTAAAGGCGTTCATCGACCCATTCGCCGACCCGCAGGGAATCGGCTTCCACACGGTCCAGGGTCTGCTCGCCATGGGCATGGGCGGCCCGTTGGGCATTGGCCTGGGGGAGGGCCGACAGCCAGGCGCGCTGCACCTTCCCGCAGCC
>JBDTVN010000058.1:0-8174 GCA_040007155.1 Chloroflexota bacterium | reverse complement strand
GTGTCAGTTCTGGAGATTGTGGAAATGGCTTCGGTCTTGGGCCTGGAGTTCCGTGCGAGCCTCTACCCGATCGGCGACGGCATTCGGGATGCGGGGCAGCAGGCGCTGGCGAAGAGGTTTCGGGCGGTGGTCGGGGCGGCGTGGAGGGTCACGGCGGAGGTTCTTCTTCCAAACGTGGGCGACCGCAGGGCTTGGGATCTCTTCTTGCGGCTTGCGTCTCAGCGGGTAGGAGTTGAGTTAGAGACGAGGGTTCGAGATGTGCAGTGGCTTGTGCGGCGGATGCGCGAGCGGGAACGGGATGGCGGTGTCGACCACACGCTGCTGGTCCTGTCGGCCAGCGCTCACAACAGGCGGGTTCTGCCGGAGTTGCTTGATGCGCTTGGGCCCGAGTTCGCCACGGCGCCCCGGGTGACGCTGCGCGCGCTGCGGGAGGGCCGGCCGATTACGGGCTCGGCTGTGATCCTGCTTTGAGGGCCGACTCCAGCTCGGTCAGCTCTTCCTTGACGTAGGGGTCGGCCGTGCCCGCGGCGGCGTGCTCGGCGGCCAGCGACTCCTGGATCGCGCGGGCTTGCTCGTAGCGGCCAAGGGCGCGCAGCGTCCGGCCGACACACCAGCGGGCGATCTGGATCTCGCGCACCTTGCCCTGCTCCAGTCGCGCGGCGAGCGCGTCCTCGAACAGCGCCAGGGCATCGACGAAGTCGCCGCGGTCGAAGAGCGTCCAGCCCAGGTTGTTGAGCAGCGACGCGCGCCAGTCGCGAGCGCGTGGGTCGTCGGCCCCGGCCGCGAGCGCCAGCGCCAGGCGGTTGAGCGCCTCTTGTTCAGAAGCGGGCGCGACGATCGCGATCATGTGCAGTGCGTCCACGGCAAGGTGTTCGAACCCGGCTTCAACGGCCACGGAGTACGCAGCCTCGAAGGCCGGCCGCGCGGCGTCAGGGGAGCCGCTCGAATTCAGGACGCGGCCGCGCTCGAGGAGGACACGGACTTTGAGTTCCGCGGGTTCGGCGCCCAAGGAGTCGAGGGTCTCAAGGGCTGAGGAGTAGTCGGCAGCGAGACCCTGGGCGCGTGCGACCTGAGTCTGCAGGATGGGTCGGTCGGTCGAGTCACCGGCTTGGGCAGCGGCTCGAAATCGGCCCTCCGACGCGACCGGATCGGTGAAGTCCCAAAGCGCGTCAATCTGCGCCTGGTGGGCGCGGTGATCGCTCAGAGCGGCAGGAAGACGAAGACGTCGAGGATGATCAGCGCGAAGAGCGCGGTCAGGTACGTGATCGAGTACTTGTACAGCCGAACCGCTCGCGCATCGGTCCCATCGCGCCACATCAGAAACGCCTGCAGCAGGAAGAGCGCGCCCAGTACGAGAGCGCCGGCGAGGAACAGCAGGCCCATCCGCGCAACGGCGAAGAAGACGAGCGTCAGGCACACCATCAGGACGCTGTAGAGCGCGATCTGGCGCGTCGTTTCGGGTACGCCATGGGTGACGGGCAGCATCGGCACACCGGCCGCGGCATAGTCCTTGCGCAGCCGCAGCGACAGCGCCCAGAAGTGCGGCGGCGTCCAGTAGAAGACGATCGCAAACAGGACCAGCGCGGGCAGCCCGATATCGCCCGTCACCGCCGCCCAGCCGATCACCGGCGGCAGCGCGCCCGCCGCGCCACCGAGCACGATGTTCTGCGGCGTCGAGCGCTTCAGGAGCATCGTGTAGACGATCACGTAGAAGGCCATCGCGATGAGCGTCAGCAGCGCCGCGACCAGGTTCGTCGTGAACGCCATGACCGCAAACGCGATCACGCCCAGGATCAAACCGAAGACCAGCGCGTCTTCGGGCGAGACCTGGTGCGCCGGCAGCGGCCGCCGTCGCGTGCGCGTCATCAGCAGGTCGATGTCGCGATCGATGTAGCAGTTGATGGCGTTGGCGGCGCCGGCCGCGAGCGACCCGCCGACCAGCGTCCAGAAGATCAGGTCCAGCCGCGGCACGCCGCGCGCAGCGAGGAACATCGCCGGCACCGTCGTGACGAGCAGCAATTCGATGATGCGCGGCTTGGTCAGCGCGACGAAGGCACCAAT
This sequence comes from Chloroflexota bacterium, assembly GCA_040007155.1. Lineage (GTDB taxonomy): Bacteria > Chloroflexota > Limnocylindria > Limnocylindrales > CSP1-4 > JALYGJ01. Next base: position 6,113 of record JBDTVN010000058.1, on the reverse strand, counting down.
CCGTTCGCGCATGGTTGGCTGTGTATCGGAGCCCCCAGCCGACTGATCGGCTTCGCTGACCGAGCCCACGGTTGACTCGCCTGCCCGGGCCGCGAAGTAGGCAACGAACACAGCGCTCACGAGTAGCGCCCAGATGAGCGCGCCCAGTGCCAGGTGGAGCGCCACGGCCCACGCCGCGAGTTGGGTCGAGATCTGCAGTGCCCCGACCACGACCTGGACCGCGTACAGGGCGGCCGCTGTGCCAACCAGCGCGAGAACTGCCTCGCCACCGGGGAGCGATGCACCCCCGCGCTGCGCGGCACGAACCAAGCGCCAGACGTGCCATGCCGCGCCAACGACGAAGAGCCCGACCAGCGCAGCCACGACGCGATGCAGGAAATGGTCCATCTGTAGCCCGGCCAGGACCGGATCGGCCGCGAACGTGGGGATGAGCTTGCCGTTGAAGAGCGGCCAATCGGGGAAGACCAGCGAAGCCCCGGTCGCCACGACGTTCGAGCCAAAGAGCATCAGCGCATACGCGCTCGCGGCAACGAAAGCCAGCAGCAAGGTGACTCGCTGGGAAGCGCCACGCGCGGGCATGTCCGCCGGGTAGCGCGCACGCACCGCGACAAACGTGAGAACGCCGAGCAGCGCCAGCGCCGTCGCGAGATGCGCCGTGACCGTGTCGCCCGCGTTGCTTGTATCAACAGTGACCTTGCCGAGGTACGCCTGGAAGAAGACCAACACCACCGCGAGCAACGAGCCAAAGAGGATCGAGCGCACCCGTCGGTGGTCGAGCCACGCGAGGACGGCCGTCGCGATGACGAGCAGGCCCACGACAACGGCGATCGTGCGGTGGGTCCACTCGATCCACGCCTGTGTATCGCCTAACGATGGAATCAAGGACCCATGGCAGGTCGGCCAATCCGGGCAGCCCATGCCCGATCCGGTTGATCGGACGATCGCGCCGATCACTATCAGCAGATAGGTCGTCACGGCGGTGAGCAGGGCAAGGCGCTGGAAACGGGTCATCGGGTGTGCCGATTGTATGGTGGCGGTGTGAACCGATCCTCTAGCCGACTTGCTGCCGTCATTCTTTTCAGCCTTCTCACAGTCGCCTGCTCACTTGGCTCATCAGCCACACCATCGCCGATCTCCCTCGCCGGGTGGCCACCCAACCAGACCTACCCGCTTATCCCGGTGCCGGTGTCGTCCGAATATGCCGTCGGTCCCAACCGCCTTTTGGTCAACCTGCTCGACGCGTCGACCAACGCATCCGTGGCATCGGCCGACCATGCGGTACAGCTGCGTCTGTACTTCCTCGCCGTTGATGCTGGCAACCCGGCGGTCACCGCGGACGCGACCTTCATGACGACCATTCCGCAGTTGCCCGGCCTGTATCGCGCGATGGTCGAGATCGATCGCGCCGGTGAGTGGGGCCTCGAGGCGATCCAGGATCCGGGAACGCCAAACGCCAAGGTCGGCCGCTTCATCTTTGATGTCCGCCAGACGGCGTCAACCGCAGCCATTGGTGATCAGGTCATGGCCGAAGACACGCCCACTGCGACCGACGCGGCGGGCATCAGCGCCATCTCGACCGACACCAATCCCGACCCCGACTTCTACACGACGTCGGTCTCCGGCGCCCTCGCCGCGCACGAACCGTTCGTCCTTGTCTTCGCGACTCCGGCCTTCTGCAAGTCGGCGACGTGCGGGCCAACGCTCGATGTCGTCAAGTCGGTGGCGGCGAACTACAAGGGCCGCCTCACATTCATCCACGTCGAGCCGTACGAGCTGACGATGACCGACGGCCACCTCCAGCCTGTTCTCGATGAGCAGAACAACCCCATCCCGGTCCAGTCGGTCAACGATTGGGGGCTGCCGACTGAGCCTTACGTCTTTGTCGTCGATGGTTCGGGCAAGCTCAGCGCGAAGTTTGAGGGGATCGCCGCGGCCGACGAGCTGACAGCCGCGTTCGACGCGGTGCTCGCAGGCGGCTAAGCCGGCGCGGTTCCGGCCGACGTACCGCTCGAGCCGGGGGCTTCCAACGGCAGGCCTGCTTTGCAACCTGGGCAGGTGTCGGCACCGGCTTCGTACGTCGGAAGGTTGAGCGACCACAGGGCGGTGGCGTTGTAGGTCTTGCCCGTAGTCGGTGATGTGAGCTCATCGAGCTCGCCCGAACGGTCGACGATGACCACGATCGCACAAATCTCGCCGCCGCTGGCCTCGATCAGGGGGATCATCTCGAGCAGGCTTGTGCCGGTCGTGACGACGTCGTCAACGAGCGCGACGCGTTCACCGCGATTGATGCGGAAGCCGCGGCGCAGTTCGCGATGTGAGCCGTTCGCATCCGTCACGCTCTCCGCGAAGATGCCTCTCGTGCCCAGGTTGCGGCCGACCTCGTGGGCGAGGATGACGCCGCCGGTGGTGGGGCCGATCGTAACGTCGGGGCCAGCTGCGCCGGCGGCAGTACGCACCGCGTCGGCCATGAAGCGGCAAATCTCGCCAACCCGTTCGGGCCACTGGAGGACCTGGAACTTCTCGAGGTAGCGGTCGCCATGACGGCCGCTCTTCAACTTGAAGTGACCCTCGCGGTACGCGCAGGATTCGGCGAAGAGCCGCTCAACTCGCGCGGCCACTGTTGTATCGCTCACGGCCGCCGCACGGTCACGTAAACATGATTGCCAGCAACAACGATTGACGTTGGAACGCCGCGGACGTCGATCATCGCCAGCTGTTCGCCGTCCCGCGAAAGGTGCCACACAGCCTGCGCTCCCGCACATCCGACCCAGACGGTATCGCCGTCGGCCGCGATCGAGATCGGCTGGTCGCCTACGGCGATCGTCTGGGCCACGTTGTTCGTCTGCGGATCGAGGCGCAGTATCGCGTCGGAACTGGTTGCAGCGACCCAGACGACGCCGGGTCCGGCAGCAACCGCTCCCGGTACGCTGCGCAAGGCGATCGCCGCCACCGCGACGGACGCAGTCGCGGCGTCGATTCGAGTCAGTGTGCTTGTGCCCGCATTGCCGATCCAGAGGACGCCATCGGCGAGGGCTGCGCCTGACGGAAACGCGCCCGGCCCCAGGTCGATGGTCTGCGCGACCGCGCCACTCTGTTGGTCCAGGCGCAGGACGCGGTCGTTCAAATCGTCGGTCGTCCACGCTGAGCCCGAACCAAAGACGATCGTCCTTGCGAGCGCGCCGACGATCGTGGCCTGCGCCTGGCCGGTGGCTGTGTCCAGCAGCGTCACTGTCTTGTCCAGGTCATCGGTGACCCAGATGTGGCCCCCGCCGATCGCCAGTCCGGTTGGTCGGCCGACGCGGCCAGTCGTCCGTGGGTGCGCCGGATCGGTCAGCGCAAAGTCGGTGATGATGCTCACATCGAGCGATGCGACCCATAGCCGACCTGCCGCAGCGTCGTATGCCATTGCGACCGGTCCGGCTGGGACGTCCTGGACCGCGACGACATGGCCTGACGCCGAGTCGATCTCGACAACACTGTCCACGCGCGGAACTGCGACTACCTCAGCGACTCCCTTGAAGGCGCCAAGCGCGTAAGCGCCGCCAACGCCAACCACCGCGATGGCCACGATTGCGAACGCGGCGAGAGCGATGTTGCGGCGCCGACGGCCAGTAGCCTGCGCGAGGTCCGCGGCCTCTGTGATCGCAGGTGGGAATGTCGCCTCAATGGCCGCCGGCATCTCCCGTACCAGTGAGTAGAGGTGCCACTGGTCAGGCACACCCTTGAGCTCATGGCTGCCGGCATCCGTGAAAGCCAAACGCGAGCCCGCGACGAGGTCACGGACGGTGCTGGAGACGAGGACCTGCCCGCCCTCCGCGAGCGCCATTACGCGCGCCGCGATGTGCACCGCGATCCCGCCCAGCTTGCCGCCGCCGACGCGCTCCGCTTCCCCCGTGTGAAGTCCGGCGCGCAGCGTCAGACCCAGCCGGGCGACTTCGGCCAGGATCGCGTCTGCTGCCCGCACGGCCTGCGCAGGCTGGTCAAACGAGCACAGGAAACCATCGCCGGCGGTGTCGATCTCGTGACCGCCGAATTTGCGTAGCTGTGCGCGGACGGTCGCGTGGTGCGCGGCGATCACCCGGCGCCACTGGGCGTCGCCCATCTCCGCAGCACGATCGGTCGAGCCGACGATGTCCGTGAAAAGTATGGTCGCGAGGAAGCGATCTGGCTGACGACCTCGTCCGCGCCCGATCATGGCGCGGCCGTTCCGGCGACCGAGATCTGATCCAGCGCCGGCATCGTCAATGCCGCGTCAAAGCGGAATCTCGTAACGCCTGCGGAGGTGAGCCGCGCGTTCTGACGGGTATCGAGCGGCACCCACGGCGCGATCCGCTCCATCAGATATTGGTCGACGTGTGCCCAGCACTCGAACTGCGCCTCACCGACAGATGCTGAACACGCGTCGATCGGCGCCTCAAGGTCGGGCACGCTGGTGATGCTGTAGCCCCAACCGCTGAGCTGGTCGACTGAGGCGCCAATCAGCGAGACATCGCTGCCAAAGTCGCTGCCGAGCAGATCGCTCGTCGCGAGCGGCCCGAACCAAGATGCCGCGTTCAGATAATCGGAATTCCAGCCAACAGTGAAGGCGATCGCGCCTTTGTTCTCCGGGAGGCGGAACGAGTCGCGGAACGTGGCCGCGTCGGTGTGCTCGAGGTCGAGCATGACACCGAGCGGCGCCAGGCTCGCCGCGAAGTTCTGGGCTGCCGGGAACACTTCCGGGCGGTCGTCGCGGATGGCCACATAGATGCCTGTGCACGCAGGCTGGTCGCACACGCCGTCGCCGTTCGAGTCATACGCCGAAAGCGCCATCTCCGCCTTTGCCTTGTCCACGCTGCCGGCGTTATCGACCGTCGCATATGGGTTGTAGTCCTTGAGCAGATCATTCTCGAACGCGTCGGGAATGGCGTGAGCCTGGACGACTCCCTCCGGGTGGAGCAGGTTGACGATCGCCTGCTTGTTCGTCGCCAAATTGACCGCGCGGCGGACATGGACGTCGTCGAACGGCGGGACTGCGAGATTCATCATGATCCAGTCCGACGCCAGTGCCGGCGTTACGTGAACGCTCGGCGCGATCTGGCTGTCGGCCCGGAAACGAGCGATGTCCATGGGATCGAGGTCGCTGCTCAGCTGTAGATCCAGGTTGTTGGCGAGGATCGCGCTGAGCTCGTCGTCGTAGTTGTTCGATTGGCTGATGACGATGCGATCGGCGTACGCCGCTCGTAGGCTGTCGGTCGACCGATCCCACGAAGGGTTCCGGACCATGGTGATCGACATCCCCGGGACGTAGCCTGACACCTTGGGTTGCTGATCGGGCGGAAGGCTGGGATTCAACGCATCCGAGCCTTCGAGCATGTACGGGCCGGACGCGACCAGGTAGCGCCCGTAGCCCGTATCGTGGCCGTCAGCGGCACCCGCTGGAATTGGTGCAGCGGCAGGCAGCGCGAGCCGATTACCAAGGTCGCCGGACGGCTGGGTCAAGTGGACGACCAACGTCTGCGCGTCAGGCGCTTCGAGACCGGAGATCGTGCTGACTGCGCCCTTCGAGAATTCCTGCGCGCCAGCGATCACGTCGCTCAGATACGGCGCGTATGGCGAGAAGGCGAGGCCCTGACCCGGGCCGCCAAACACGTATGGCCGCAGCGCGCGCTCGATGCCGCGAATTACGTCCTGGGCGACGATCGGCGTGTCGGCCATAGGCGGTGCGTAGTGCAGCCCGTCTTTCAGGGTGAATGTCCAGGTCAGCCCGTCGGCCGAGATGGTCGGGTAGCCGGCAGCAAGATCGGGCCGGAGTTCGGCGCCGCCTTCGCGCACCGACTGGCCGTTGTATGACATGAGCGTCCGCAGCAGGCAGCAACGGAACAGTTCCCACGGCTCGGGGGCCCAGGTCGCCTGCGGGTCGAGGCTCCAATTGAATGGCATGCCGGCGCCCACCTGGAACGACTCGTATTGCGCGATATCCATCGACACGCGGAGCGTGCCGCCGCTCAGTGACGTGATGTCGTCGGGCGTCTGCGCGGGACTCGAACTTGGGGCCGGGGCGCCGCAGGCGAGCACGGCGAGCAGCGCCAGCACCCCGACTGGTACAAACGCGAGCTTCACGGCCGGTATTCGCT